>NZNR01000009.1 GCA_002694955.1 Planctomycetaceae bacterium | reverse complement strand
TGTGTTATTTGGACCCCGAGCATCCTGTGCAATTGCAATGTGTGACGCTGTCATGTTGGGGAGGTGCTTCAGTAGCCAGAGTGGTTGTGATTCTTCCTGTATGGCTTCAGACCACTGGGCATAAGAGAATGTGCCATCAGCAGTTTTGGCACGGCGGTAGGTCGTTTCAAGGTCATCAAGATCCGCATAGATCATGTCATTACCAAAGACTACACCAAAACGTTCTGGATCAACGCGTTCACTTGCTACGCCAGCATCGGCCATCGCAAGGTCTGCTGCTGCAAAACCGAATTGAATATCCCGACTCATGACCTTCAAGCTTTTTCGCGGCCGCACATAGAGTTTGGGATCGAAACTGGGCACCTGTCCACCAAAACGAACAGTAAGACCATGTGCGTCAAAAAGATCAATAGGCCGAATACCATTCTCGCCTTCAAGGAGCGCATGCCAAAAGTTATCAGCACCAATTCCTATGGGGCTGATGACTCCGACACCAGTAATGACAACATCTGATTTATTCTGCATTGTTTGACTAGCATTAGAATATCGGATGCCGACAAAAAAGAACTCAAGTCGACTCGCAAGCGCCTGCATAAATCGTCCTGAATGGAGTTATTGCCGGGGATGGGTGGCCCTCCAGGTAGCCGGCCGCACTGGATCGGCCGTTTTCCACAGGCCAATCCGAGCTTTTTTGGCATCGTTCTCTGCTGCTACGAGATCAGCAGGTGGTGATTAGCGATCAAAGACCCAAGCATGCCCCTCGGCAACTAGTTCCCGGTTAATGTTCCTGCCATCCACCCAGAGAGTCGCGAGAAGACGATCATATTGATCACGACCCGTCGGTGTCATGTCAATGAATTCATTTTTTAACTTCTGAGCGAGTGACTGACGAGCTGTTTTCCCATAAGGCTGCCGGTACTCTGGAGCATCAATATCTGCAAGTCGAATTTTTTCGACATGACCACTCTGATTAACAATTGTTACAGTGTCGCCGTCGTGAACTTTTTGAACAGTCCATGTTGTCTTGGGTAAAGAAGATGTGTCTCGCTGACGACGACACTCACCAATTGTCACGATGGGGACAAGAAGAGCGAGTGCACTGATAAATTTATAGAGTTTTGAATACATTCACGGCCGCCAGAGAAAACTCCTTGGAACGATGCAGTTCCTTTTAGCATCATGCCAAACTACAGGTGGGACGTCTGCGTCTGCTTGACAAATCAAGAGCCGTGTACAAAGAAGAACAGTGTACAAAGGAAAAAGCGGTGTACACAGGCAGTTTATGCTTATGAGGGGCGGCCGCCTGGTGGCCCCCGACGCCCTGGAGGTCCACCACCTCGGCTGGGTTCCATGCCAAGTTGCTCACGACGCTCGTTCATAGCGCGTCTGTATTCAGTGCGCTGGGCTCTTTCATCTGGAGACGAGTTGTCAAGGCGGCGCTTCATCCATTCGTTCCGGGTATCTTCCGTTCGCTGTCCACCACGCCCTCCGGGACCTGACCCACCACCCGCGTTTGGTCCACGCCCTCCGCCTTCTTGTCCAGCACCACCATTTCGACCGTTCTCCGCAGTCTGGCCGTTCGCATTGGCTTGCTCACGGGCAGCCCTTTCAGCTGCCCATCGTTCTCGACGCTCTTTGTTACGAGCCTCTTCAGCTTTTATTCGTCTGTCCATTTCAGCTTGGCGTTGCCCAGGCGGAAGTGCAAAATATGACTGGGTTGCTGCACGTTCACGGGCAGTAAACAATCGCCCCATATCTTGGCGAATTTGACCACGATATTTTTCAGGGACGTCTCTAAATTTTTGGAACCACTCGCCCATATCTGGGCCTGAAGATCCATAAGGAATTTCATTTCGAGCAACTTTTGCAAGACGGGCCACTTCTTCATCAACCATTGAATGAAGTTCAGCAACAACCTCAGGCTGTGAGAATTCACCACCCCACCACGCACCGATAAGAATAAGTAGCACGATACATGTACCAGCTACAGCAACACGAGATAGCCACTTTTGTTTCGAGCGGCTTTTGCCGGCTTGCTGGCTCACAGCAGCACGGATTGAATCCCGAGTTTTTGATGAAGCACTCATGCCCTGTTCCTAAAAAGTCATTCAGAAAATGGTATACGTTTCAAATGGTATACGCTTCGAACACGCCTCTATACGAGAAGTCCAAAGAATGAAACGATTCAGCCAAGAAAAAGTTCTGAATGGTAATAATACCATCAAAAATACCTAAAAAAGAGATCAGTTTGGAATTTTGACAGCCCGCGTTTTGATTATAACTCAACAACAAGTGGCCCATTATCGGCTACATGAGTCCACATCTGTGTAGTGGATGTTCCATTCACCGAAACAGTAATTTCATAGTCGCCGAAGAATGCTTTGGTTTCTACCTCTCCCTTCGTGTCCGTCTGCAAATCCGTATTCGTGGCCCACTTTTCGTGTACAAGTTCTTGCCATATTTTGACAGCGGGTCGTTCAGTCCAATCTTTCCGGATGAGAGTTCCCTCTGGTTTCCAGTGATAGCCAGCCCAGAATCCCCAATTGATGAAGCCCGTCATCTTCGGATGACTAAATGAAAGTGTCAGTACATCTCGTAGATAATCGGCATGCAGTTCGTCATCGTTGCAGACAAAGTCATATTCAGTCACAACAAGTCGATCGACAAGTGGTGCAAAGCGTTCGTAGCGTCTCCAGAGATCTTCCATGCCTCGCAGGTTGTTAATTGAAAAGTGACTTTGGAAGCCAATCCCATCTGCTCTTGACGATGCCTGCTCTTGGAACGTTTTCATAAACGCAAAAAATTTATCTTCTCGAGTATTGTCAAAGAGAGCTTCGTTGATGATCAATCGCGCAGATGTCATCATCCGCTGTTCAGTAAAAAGCTTTGAGTAGATTGAGGATCCAAAGACATCGCGAAGATCTTTTTGAAACCGAATGGGATGATTGATGGCGTCCCATTCATGGATGAAATCTTTGGTTTTATGAAGAACATATTGCTCGTGCGCACGTATAGATGAGAGGATCTTTTCAGGTTCACCAGCTGCGACAAAAGCGTTACTCCATGGTTGCAGGTTTCCCCAGACAAGCGTGTGCCCTCGCATGGGGAGTTGTCGATCATATGCCCATTTCAATGTGTTTGTCAGATCAGAGAGAAGCTGGTTCGCATAGTTTCCATCTTTTGCATGAGGGGTGTGTTGCGGTATCAGGGCAGGTACAGGAACAAGTGCGTGAAAAAGGTCTTCAAATGTTTGCCGGTACCGAATGGCATCTGGGCTGATGTCATCAACAAGACGAACCTGAAAAGTGCTCCCAAAACCAAAAGCATGACGACGCATTCGTATCCGGACGTCAGCTTGCGGAATAGCATGTCCATCCATATCGAGCACACGAACAATGAGCGGAGATGTCCGGTGTTCGTTTATGCGCGCTTCTGCTTCTTTCCGCCAGGGAGCATCTGGTTCACGCCCCTGATACCCAGCTTCCATCATGGGTAGTCGTGACATGTCAAAACCAGATGGTGCTACATAAAGACGGACATCCTCGATTTCAATACGTTGCGGTTGAAGGTCAAAACTGAGGCGAATTTTTCCTGTGCCTGTGGCAACCGATTTGGCTGCTCGAAATGGGTGAAAGTACCATCCCCACTCACGACCAATTGTGCCTTTGTGGTACAGAGCTGTTTGCCGAAGTGTCTCTCGGTCACCGATGTGAATAAGGACTCGTCCGGGGCGTGGTTCATTTGCATTGTTGTCTACATCAACTATACGACATCGGACCGCAACAAAGCCGACCTCATCCTCTTTAAGCGGGGTATCGAATGTTTTTGAGAAGGCTAGTTTATGCCCCTTTTTGAGAGTTGCCGTTGACTCTGCTAACCAAACAAAGCCATCACCCGCAGGTAATTTTTTGAAATGACCTGTTTCTACTGGTGATGGTAATGTTTTAGGAAGACCGCTTTCGAGAATCTGAGTGAGTTCATCAGGAAGAAAAGGTAACGATTGCGCGGTGCAGGTGGTGCCTGATATAAAAAAGTAACCAAGAATCATTACGGCCCAGAATGAGCGATGAAGAATGATTCCAAGGGTTCCATTCATCAGTTTCTCCAAATGATAAAAAGGAGGAAATTGGTTCTGGCCCGTGTAAAAAATCATTTGTGTTGCAGCACGTAGCTTCTCTATGTGAGTCGTTGTTTTTCATGACTTTACGATGATGGATGATTTTAAAAAACCAAGGTACCATAAGAAAGAACGATCAAATGGAGTCAGAAATGAAAAATGAAAATACATTGAAATATGCTAATTTTATCCATCTGTTTTTCGTGTGTGTTGTGTTGACAGCGTGTGCAGTAAGGGGGCTGGCTGAACCGACGGACCAAGTGAATCAGCAAGAAGTCAACGACGAAGAAAAAATCCAACAGAAGGCCAGGGAAGAATATGCAGGCCTATGGCGGATCGAAACAATTACTTCGAAAGGCGATACAACAGAACCAGATAAACGAATTACTATTGATAACAAGACGGATGGAACATGGGTCTTGTTCATAGATGGCAAGGAGCTTAGCAGCGGTACAAATTCTTTTGCTCCGCTTTGTGATCCAAAGGAAATTGATATTTCTATTACAGGTGGTGAAGGCCAAGGAAAAGTTCTTCAGGGAATTTATGAGATTGAGGAGTCGATCCAGCGACTCTGTTTTCGAGGTGGTGGTGGTTCGCGACCAGATAGTTTTGAGTCATTTTATGGTGACGAAAGTATTGTCGTAACTTTTATTCGTGAGTAACTGCTCACTAATTGTTTCCAAGGTGTATCACTATGTGATATGCGATTGAAAAGAAAGCACATGCAGGAATGAGTTTTAAGCTATTTATTTCACATGTGTATTTTTTCGTTTCTTTAGCTTTCCTTGTTGGTGATACGCATGCCAAGCAACTCAATGGATTCAATCTTATAGCCATAGAGAAACCCCGAGTGCTTAGAAAAGCAAACAACTATCTAGACGAACCTCCGGAAACAGTAACGTCATCACATTGTGAAAGAAGTGCTGGTGGTCGGCACGATTATTACTCAGAGGGTGATTATTGGTGGCCTGACCCAGAGAATCCTGACGGTCCCTTCATTCGAAGAGATGGTGAGACGTACCCTGAACTTTTTTTGGACCATCGCTTGGCCATGGTTCGGTTGAGTGAACTTGTAGGCACGCTTACTTCGGCATATCTCATTACAGAAGACGAGCGATATGCTGCACACGCTGTAACACATCTTGAAGCCTGGTTTGTGCAAAGCAGCACAAAAATGAATCCAAGTCTTCTTTATGGCCAGGCTATTCAGGGTCGATACAAAGGTCGGAGTATTGGTATTATCGATACGCTTCACCTCGCCGAGGTTGCTCGAAGTGCAAAAATTCTTTGTTCATCACCTTCATTTCCAACCAGTTCTCAAGTAGGTGTCAGGCAATGGTTTCAAACCTATTTGACGTGGATTAATACTCATGAATACGGCATTCGTGAAAAAAACCATCCAAATAATCACGGGGTGTGCTGGTCACTTCAGGCAGCTTCTTTTGCGGATTTCGTGGGCGAAGATGAAATCCTGCAATGGATTCGAGAGCAGTTTAAATCTGTTTATCTGCAAGAGATGATGGATGAGTCGGGTGGATTCCCAGCGGAACTAGCACGAACCAAGCCCTATGGATATTCACTTTTTGTTATTGATGCCATGGCTGGGGTGGCTCAGATTGTATCCACAGAAGCAGATAACCTCTGGGAGTTTCAACTGCCAGACGGTCGTGGCATGCACCGCGGTATGAGATTTATTCTGCCGTATATCGAAGACAAATCTGCCTGGCCATTTCCAAGAGACATCATGTATTGGGAGGAATGGCCGGTACGGCACCCGAGCCTTCTTTTTGCTGGGCTTCACTATGGGGATCGCCATTATCTGAACGTCTGGAAAAACCTCGAAGCTGACCCAAAAACATTTGAAGTGAAGAGGAATCTTCCACTTCGTCATCCACTATTGTGGGTGTCAGGCAATTAAGTAGACAGAGTTACTTGGTTGGCTACTTGGTTCGCTGTGCTGATGCATTTGATGTCCGATCTTACTGAGATACGTGGAGTGGATCTGCAATATCGAGCTCAACAACAGAAGCAATGTTGTGAAGCACAGGTTCTCCAACAAGGATCACCGTTTGTGCTGTACCAGATGTGATACGAAGCTCTTTTTTGTCAGAAAGGCGACGAGCAATTGCAGTTGTATCGGTTTCGATTGGTACAACAAGTTTTCCATCAGGAGGCCAATCAAAGATGTGTAAATACAGTCGAGTCTTCCCGTCAGGTAGTGGCTTTTGTGAGCATCGGCCCCAACTCAGTTTTTCAAAAGGACTGGCCTGTGTGCCATAGATTGCTTCACCATTAACATCCATCCACTCACCAATCGCTTTGAGTGACGCGATACTTTCCTCTGGAATGCTTCCATCGCCGGTAGGACCAATATTTAACAGATAGTTTCCACCCTTGCTTGCGATATCAATGAGATTACGGATAAGCATCTCGTCAGATTTCCACGCATGATCATGCTCGCTGAACCCCCATGTGGTGTTCATTGTCATGCATGTTTCCCAATCGAGATGAGGGAGTCCAGTCGCCGGAATATGCTGTTCGGGTGTGATGAAGTCACCATACTTTGGGTCCAGTTGATCGGTGACGGCATGAGTTCCCATGCCACTAAAACCAGCTTCAGGAATTCTAAAGAGGCGGTTGTTCATAATGACCTGTGGCTGTTTTTCTTTGACGCGGTCCATGAGTTCAAAAGCTTTCCAGGCTCTTTCTCCCTGAAAGTCTGTTGAACTGTAGTCCCACCACACAACGTCGATGGTTCCATAGTTGGACATCAGTTCATTCGCCTGTGCATGCAAGAACTGAATATATTTTTCGTGATCCCGATGGCCATTCGGGTATGGCTCGCCCTTCAGTGGATAGGGCAACTCTTTGGACAAGAGATATGCATACTGATCATGGTGCCAGTCGATAACAGAGTGATAGAAACCGATTCGCAGCCCTTCTTTTCGGCAGGCCTCAACAATCTCTTTTACGAGATCACGATTGAGTACTGAGCCTGCATCAAAATCACTTGCCTTTGAATCATGTAACGCAAAACCATCATGATGCTTGGTGGTGAAAACAAGGTATCGGCAGCCAGCCCTCTTTGCCATCCGAGCCCACTGACTTGCAAAGTCTGCTTTGGGCCTAAATATTGGAATCGCATTTTTTGCATAGGTTGCTGTATCAGCTTTGACCCGTTGCTGTATCCACTCCATCCCGCCTTTTGTTGCAACAGGCTTGCCTTCCCAGGTGCCTGCTAGTCCAGAATAAAGACCCCAGTGAACAAACATGCCAAACCGTGCGTTCCGCCACCACTGCATGCGGCTATCTCGTTGCTGAAGTGACTCGGTTGTAGTAGAGAGTTTGTCCGCAGCGGCTCTACCAGTAGGAAAAACAAGAGCGAGTGCAAAAAGTGCCAGTACGATCGGACGCTTTATCATCGTAAAACCTTATTGGGTTTGCAGAGTTTTTATTCCAAGAGCGTGCTCCCGTGCACACCAGATCTTTTGCTACTGATTACTCACCAGTTGTCAGCTGTGAGGGTGGAAATCCAGACTGTTTCGCAGCTTTTGGTACGGCATCACGAAAGAAGTCATCCCTTATTTCATGGTAATGCGTATAGGTTAGCAAACGGCACGGGACATTTTCTTTATCCCACAAAGACCATTTTTTATAGAGTTCTTCGGCCTCATCAGGAAAGTCATCAACGACGTCGTGTGCTTCGCTGATGTCATTCGGTAAATGAAATAGCTGTGGAGACGAGCTGTCCTTATCTTGAATATGCTTTGTTCCATGTGAGTCAAGGACTGACCAAATGCGACCATTCGAACCACGCCAGAAAAGTGCATCATGTGGTGCTCCATTCTTTTCACCAGTGAGATAGGGTGTGAGATCAACACCTTCCATTAAGGGCAGGGTAGAAGTGTCTGCACCTGCAACGCCAACAGCTGTGGCAGCTATGTCGAGGGCATGAACCGGTGCTTCGAATTTTTGGCCACCAGCAATCCGTGCAGGCCAGGACAAAATAAAAGGAACATGAACGCCACCATCATACATATTGCCTTTGCCACCTCGAAACGGCGCATTAGAAGAACCATTCCAATTCGTAGGTTTGCCAGGAGATGACTGTGGACCTCCATTGTCACTTAAAAAAAATATCAGGGTGTTGTCTCGAATATCATGTTTTTCAAGAGTGCGAATAACTTCACCGATACCACGGTCCATCACATCAACCATGGCTGCATACATACGACGCTTCTTGTTTTTAATATGTGCATACCTTGCAATATCTTCATCAGGGGCCTGGTGTGGTAAGTGTGGTGCGTTGTATGCGAGGTAAAGAAAAAAAGGATTGTCTCTATTCGTTTCAACAAACTCAGCAGCATCATGACTGAGTGCTGTCGTGAGATAACCCTTGAAGTCAGCAGGCTTGTTATTACGGATGAGGCCCTGAAGGTAGCCTTCTTTTACGGCCTTTGTCAGATCGATTCGAAAATAATCATGTCCACCGCCAAGAAAGCCGTAAAAGTAATCAAACCCCCGATTGATTGGATTGAACTGCTCGGCTGCTCCAAGGTGCCACTTCCCAATGCATCCTGTGATGTAACCAGCTTCCTTGAGCCTTTCTGGAAAAAGTTTTTCACCCGGATCAATACCCATAACAGAATTTGCTGGATCGTACGCTGGATTTGTCTCAAATCCAAAGCGGTGCTGATAGCGACCAGACAGCAAACCGGCTCGACTTGGACCGCAAAACGGATGCGTCACATAACCTTGTTTAAAGATAACGCCGGAAGTGGCTATGTCATCAAGGTTTGGTGTCTTAATGTCCTCTGAACCAGTGAAGCCAGCATCGGCATAGCCCATATCATCAGCCATGATGACGATAATATTGGGCTGGTTGGTGGCCGCTTGAGCAAACCCAAAACAACAAACGCTGCAGGCAACAACATCAAAAATAGAGATCAGAAAAAATCGG
>NZNR01000008.1 GCA_002694955.1 Planctomycetaceae bacterium | reverse complement strand
TCTTAAGTCACCCGTGTCGCGCTTGATGTGATTTCGAGATATAAGTTTTCAAGATTTCTTGTTTCCATGTCTACCTGTTCTCGCAGTTCGGAGACAGTTCCAAGAAATTCAAGATTACCATGCACCATGATTCCCATACGACTTGCCATCTCTTCGGCCATCCCAAGCGTATGAGTTGACATGAACACTGTCATGCCATCAGCAGTTTTTTTCTTCAACAAATCTTTAACAATACGAACACTTCGTGGATCAAGACCAACCATTGGCTCGTCGAGTACGAGAACATCAGGGTCGTGCAAAAATGCGGCCGCAAAGACAAGGCGCTGCCTCATGCCGAGAGAATAGTTTTCAGCGAGTTCGTTAGCGAATTCATGAAGCTCGAATCTGTCAATCTCTCTTGCGATGTATTCATCGGAAAGATCCCGTGGTATCCCATACATGTCGGCAATGAATCGTAAGAATTCATGACCTGTAAGCTTGTCGTAAAGGTACGGCTCATCTGGTACGTAACCTACATGACGGTGGGCAGAGCGAGTTTCCTTTACAAGGTCATGACCGCAAACCCGCACAACTCCACTTGAAGGGCGAAGCAAACCTACCAGCATCTTGATAGTTGTTGTCTTGCCCGCTCCATTTGGTCCTAAAAGGGCGAATAATTCACCTCGTGGTATTGTCAGGCTGAGTTCTGATACAGCGACTTTACTGCCGTACGTTCTCGTAGTGCGATCAAATTCAATCATGGTTTTATTCGTGAAGCTGCGTTGTGACGTGTAGAGCACGTTTAGTCATTGTTTCACCTGAGAAGATGTTACGCTGAAGCCATCAGCCTTTTCGAAGAGAGACTTTATATGACTCAGTTTATTATCTGATGATAGTGTGTCGTTAACGGGGCGTCGCAGGAAAAGCAGCTGTGAGCCAAGTATGGTCGATTCATGTTGCAAAACCTCACCACGAGGGCCAATCCACATTCTACTTCGTGGCGGTTGGTGGTCATTAGGCGCCGTTCGGTAACTGACAATGTGGGTGTTCACGAGTTGGTTGTTGAAGTACAGCACCTCATGGCCGGCCACGCTTGCGTAAAGGATTTCTATTGGCTTGCGAGTTGGTCGGAGTGGGCTGTAAATTGGAACAGTCCAGCGTTGCCCCTGGGAGATGCCCGCCATGGTTGCCTGAGGTGAAAGTTCATCTCTAATTGAAAAATTATTTGGCAACTGACGACTTGTTTCATACTCAAAATCACCAGAACGAAGAGATACCGTCACTTTGTTGTCCGGCGTGATTGTGCCAGATAAGTGCACAGCTTGCCGGACGCCAGGGACTTTGACAATCGATTGAAATTCTTGTAATTCTCCATTCCTGTTGATCGTCATGTAACCAAACGCATCAAGTTTTATTGATGAACGAAGCTTCCTCGCATCAGTTCCCAGCATCGTACTTGCCCACGGTGGCAACAGTTCGTTCAAGGGAAGGTCATCGAGTTGAAGATTTGACCATACGCTGATTGTGCCAAAAGGGCCTGGTTCTACAACACTCAATGCAGAGCCTACTGGATCATCATTAAGCATGATTGTCCATGCTACTGATGAAGTATTCTTGGCAGGAGTGTAAATCGATTGATAGCCCGGTGGGGCTCTAGACGTGATGGTCGGCAAAACCTTGCTGAGGAATAGCCAGCTATTTGCAACAGCTGCAAATACGAGGATGAGTGCTGTGACGCTTGGGCGATACATGAGAATGATTCGGAGTCTTTGTTTTGACGGGACAATAAAGTTTGTCGGTCCATGGCTTGGGGCCACAGGTTGCGCTAGCCAATTTATGGGTATGTGCTTAGCACTAGGGATGTATTTTTGAAAAAATCTCTTGGGTGATTTTTTGCTATCGTAACTCAAGTAGTTTTTCATGCAGTTTTTTGCATGAAATCATCAAATTGTACCCGGCGCACGTTTTGGAGTTGCCAAAATCCAGTAGCAAATTTTATACTTCTAAAATTCTGGGGATTGGGTTTTCAATTTTTTGCTGCAAAGGCTTTCTTTGGCGTTTATGTAGATTCGTTGAAGAGCTATTGCAGTCACTGGGCTGCATAAAGAATCCGCCCCGTAAGGATAGCAATGTTCGGTCAACTGGAAAGAACCCCAGGAGGTTGAGCGATGAGCGATTCTGTTTATTACCATCAAGGATGTCCTGTATGTGGCAGGATGTTGCGGATAGGTGTTCGTTTGCTCGGTCAACGTGTTTATTGCCAGCATTGTGGTGGAGGGTTTCGAGCAACTGATGAAACTCTTGAAGAAGATGAGGGGGCCTTGCAGGCGGTAGGAAAGATCCAGCAAGATCGAATTGAAATGTTACTCGAACGTGCTAATAAAGCCGTTGGCAACTCGCTGAAGGGTGACCAGTCTCAGGAAGAAGATGTTACCCAAGAGGCGGTATGATGTGCTCTGCTATCAGGTTGGTCGGCAGAGGCTTTACTGTTTACTTTTTTCAACCAAATCTTCCAATGTGTTCCAGTAGTTTGGGAACGTCTTGCGAACACATGCTGGGTCGGTAATGCATACACCTTTCGACCGTAGGCCAACAAGTGAAAGACTCATAGCCATGCGGTGATCATCGTACGTTTGTATCCTGGCCGGGCGGAGAGGAGCCGGATGTATCGTCAGGCCATCAGGACGCTCATCAACAATAGCCCCAAGTCGCTGCAACTCGCGTGTGAGGTCGCTAATACGATCAGTTTCCTTATCTCGTATGTGAGCAACGTTTCGAATAACAGTAGGTCCTTTGGCAAAAAGAGCAACTGCAGCGAGTGTCATGACAGTATCGCTGATTGCGTTCATGTCGATGTCAATACCTGTTAAATCATTGCCTTGTATAGTGACAGACGGACAAGACCCATTACTGCTTGACCATCTAACGGTGCACCCCATCTCTTCAAGTGCTGCACAAAATTCAATATCACCTTGCATGCTCTCGCGATTGAGTCCCTCTAGAGTGACTGTGCCATGTGTAATCGCTGCTGCCGCTGCAAAGTAGCTGGCTGCAGATGCATCAGGCTCAATTTCATAATTTTGTGATACGTAACCCGAAGGGGGAATATGCCACCGGCGATCGTCAAGAAGATCACATGTGCCACCGAAGGATTCAATGATAGTGCGAGTCATATCAAGATATGGAGTTGAGACAAGTGTGCCCGTAAGATCAAGGGAAAGACCCTTCGGCATACACGGCGCAGCCAAGGCAAGCCCGCTTGCAAATTGACTGCTCGTTGTGCTCTGGATACTCACATGATTGTTATGCACTCCCGTACTACGGATAGTCACAGGTGGGTAATTTCCTTCACTTTCTGCATTTGCCTCGACACCAAGTGTTCGAAGAGATGATAAAAGATCACCAATCGGCCGTTGCCGCATGCGAGGGGTCCCGTCAAGAACATAGTGCCCTTTTCCAAGGCAAACTAGAGACGTAAGGAAACGCATTGTTGTTCCGCTTGCCTGGCAATCAATTGAAGCCCGAGATTCTGGAATCACGCCTCCTGAACCGTTAATAGACAGTGTCTGGTTGCCCCAATCTGTATCAATATAAAAACCAAGGTGTTTCAGGCCATTAACCATGGTACGTGTGTCGTCACTGTCGAGTACACCAGTTAGCTGACTTGTTCCGCGAGCCAGTGCGGCGCAGATCACGGCCCGATTTGTAATGCTCTTTGATCCAGGCACGCGGACGCGGCCTTGGATCGGTCTGACCACCGGTGTTATGGTGATTTCATCGGGGAGGGTATTTCGTGACATCTTTAGTGCATTGATTGAAAAGTATCTGGAGACTGCCAGGAGAAATATTTCTTAGGTAGAGTATGCCATGTTGGATCAACGAGCACTATCAATAATTAAACAACACTATTATTCGTAAGGTATTGTCTGATGAAATCACTAGGTCCAGGTTCTGGCATTGGTCGTGCTAAATATGATCTGACTGTCCCGCCAGTTGTGTGCTTCGGGCATGGGCGGATTGCAGAAGTAGGCAGAGTTGCAGCTGTTCTAGGCAAACGGATATGGCTCGTTGTTGGAAATCATAGTTTTGATGCATGCGGTGGAAGAGAAGTTTTATTAGACGGGTTTCGTCAAAATGGATTGGGTTTTGACGAAATAGCGAAGTCTTGCGGTGAGCCAACGGTGCAGCAGATCGCGAAAGCAATGTGCAATATACCAGTCGATCAACAGAACGTAGTTGTTGTTGCAGTTGGTGGTGGTGCAACAATCGATTTTGGCAAAGCATTGTCAGCTCTTGCAACAAACATGAAACCGGACTCCGAAGAAAGTGCCGAGGAGATGATTCTCGATCGGCTGGAGGGCGTAGGGCGCGGCATTCCAATTGTCAATCCACCACTACCTTTCTTAGCCGTACCAACAACTGCAGGCACTGGTGCAGAGGCGACACGAAACGCAGTTCTTTCATGTCCAAAGCGAAGATTTAAAAAAAGTCTTCGGAACACGCTGATGGTTCCGCGAGCAGTGGTCCTTGATCCAGAGCTGATTGGGTCGTGTAGTCGTGACACAATCGCTGCGTCTGGAATAGACTGCATTACCCAGTTGATCGAATCATTTATTTGCCGGTTTCAGTGGGCTGTTCCACAAGCATTGGTGCTTGATGCATTTCCGCAGGCGATGAGTGCTTTGCCTCGTCTCCTTGAAAATCCATGTGATTCCAATGCACAATCGGTAATGTCGCACGCCGCATTCATCTCCGGTGTTTCGCTTGGGAATTCAGGCCTAGGAATGGCTCATGGTGTTGCAGCCGCGCTCGGAGTCGAATGCGGTGCTCCTCATGGTTTGGCGTGTGCAGCAATGCTGCCAGTTGCACTGCGTGTCAATCAGAAGATTGCAAAACGAGATCTAGCCGGACTTGATCAGGCTCTGGGGGGTGAAAGGCTGCCTGCCGAGGAAAGTGCACAGCGACTCAACGATCGAATTGTAGAACTGTGTCGGTTAGCTGGTACACCGACTCGCCTCTCTGAATTTGGCCTCAGAAGAGAAAGGATTTCTTGGTTAGCTAAACATTCAGGCGGCAACAGCATGAAGGGAAATCCCGCGCAGCTCACGTCAGTTGAGTTAGAAAGTGTTCTCGAATCAGTGTATTAAATGCATTTGATTGAGCAGCTTTCTCAAAACAGAAAAACAATTCCTCCGAGTGCACATACAATCAAGAAAAGCACCAGAAGAATAGATAGCAGGAGTTTTAAATCAGATCGTTTTCTGCCTGTTTCAATTGTTTTTATGATGATTTTAGGTTGGGCTGGCTGATCTTGAGCTTCTGTTGTAATTGAAAAAACTGGTTCATTGGACTGCGCTTGAATCGAGCGAGGGACGGGTGGCATGGCAAAGTTTTGGCCCGTACTCTCTGGTACAGGCGGGATTGGCTGACCTGCAGTCGGGGAGTGTGAATGATGCATACCATTTGATGATAAGGGGGCTGCGAATCTGTTGAAAAGATTTCATTGCAAAGGAAATCTGAAGCGTAGTCTAAAATTCTGGGTGCTACTATTCAATTCGATTCCAGGCCGTTAGTTCAGCTATTGTGTGTTGGTGTTTGCGGCCAGTTTCACGAATGACAAATGGAATGTTTTCACGATATCCCAGTTTGAATTGTGGATGTAATGCTCTTGATAATCCAGTGAATGTGTCAACAGGATTCCCAGCGTCATCAATGTAGCCGCCTAACCAATAATTCCGAGGTGTGTAATCCTCTAGCCAAGTGTAGGGAGATGTGATGACTAGCCATCCACCTACGCGTATTCGTTGAGACATTGAGTTTAGAAAGAGTTGAGGCTGATAGAGCCGGTCGATTAAGTTGCCCGCGAAGACCAGATCGTAGCTGTGCATTTCACTGGGAAGATTGCATGCATCGCCAGTTTGAAATCTGACTCGGCTGGCGATGTCGCTACTCAGCAGACTTTCGAGCAGAATTTGACAGTCAGTCGATAGTCGACCCTCTGTTGGAATGCTGTACTCAATCCTGCCGCTTTGCTGTATTTTTATCGCTGCATCAATAAAACCAGATGAATAGTCGATGGCGTCAACGTGCTCGAAGTATTTTGCTAGTTCAAAGGAAGACCTGCCTACCGCACAGCCAACATCAAGGCAGCGTTCGCGGTATTCGAATTCGATAGAATCCATCAGAAAACTAATGCACGCAGCAGGAAAATTTGGGATTTCTAGTACGGGTGGACCGTAATGAAAGCCTAAATACTGAGATACAAGGCCAGAGGTTTCATAGAGTGCCGAGCCCGGTGTTTGTGGGGAAGTGTTTTTCATTTTGTTTCGTTTCATCAACGTCTAGTTGCCATAAATACGTGGTGTAGCGACAAGGCCATCAACGAGACTTTGGGGTAAAGGTGATGTTGCCGCCAGTAGCGAGCCGACGACACTTCCGCGATGGCATGAGTCGCCACCACATTGTGCATTAGAGCAAATTCCGTTTGCTGGCTTGCCGGCATGTCTATATGCAAGAAAAAGTGCGGCAGGAAATGCATCAGGAATGTAGCAAGCTGACGAGAGTATTCCGCCAACAACAACGCGGTCAGGGTGGTCTTTCCAGCGGGCGATCTTTGCCTTCGACACCCACTGAGAAGCTTCTTCCAGAATAGACTCCCTCAAGTCTGCTCCGCGGCTGACGCTAGCTAGTATTCGCACCAGAACATCAGCAGCACTAAGCACCTCTTGATCTTTATGGGTAAGAGAAACGTGAGTCTGAACTATCTCACGAATATCAGGATGTCGTGGACCGATCGCGGCGATAATTGCTGGCACGGCGACAAGGCCACCAATGTGAATATCACGTACGCCACAATTGATTGGCTTTCGACCAGAGGCGTAGTTGGTGAAAAAGTGCCGGTGGTACTCTTCCACATAGGTGTCATTGTGCTTTTTAGGAGTAAGCATAAAGCTGACATAATGATCGAGCCAGCGGGTGGCGTCGTAGTGCCCGGATCGACGAATCAATTCAAATAGTTCGATCGCTAGAAGTGAATTGAGTGTGTTTTCACCAGCTTTCAGGAATTGGTGGTAGTGGACACCTCGTTTCCCCCAGTA
>NZNR01000007.1 GCA_002694955.1 Planctomycetaceae bacterium | reverse complement strand
GGATTTTTTTGTCATTCTCTCGCCAATACAGGTGCATCTAACAATCTATGTGCTCAAGGCTGTGGCATTACGTGGATATTCAGAATGCTCTTTTTGGAGTGGACCAAAGCAGGTTTTAGGTCGAAATGCCTGAGGCAGAGAGTCGGTTTGAGCTAGCCGTTCACGCTGGGTCCGCTCTACCAAACTTTTCCTGGTGAAGATCCTGGTGAATATATAGTTGGGTATTGCCGCTAGACGAATTTCTGCTTGGTGGGCATCAACACGGCAATTACTCAGCGATCATTTCCTTTGAGAGATCATCAGCGGCCATAGCTGCCAACTCGATACAGGTAGCAGCATCAAGGAGCAGGCAAACGGAACCATCACCGAGGATGCTGGCCCCACCAAGGCCTTTTATGTGTTTGAAGTTTTCATCAAGTGATTTCACAACAATATCTTGTCCTCCGAGTAGACCATCAACTCGAAGTCCCAGTGATTTATTTGCGGCATGCAAAATGACGACATGATTATCTGAATCCAAGGCCTGCTTCCTTAATTCTTTCCCGTCGCTGCCGGTCAGTACGTGAAAGTCAAAGAGATCATCAATTGAAACAAGAGGAAGGAATTCACCGCGGACATCACACATCTGGCGGCCATTGGCAGTGGTACTCTGAAAGCCAGAGACAGAGACTATCTCTCGTACATTCTCGATGGGTACGGCTAGAACTCCATGTGAAAGCCGGAAAAGCATGCATCGAGTGATCGTCAGGGTGAGCGGTAAACGAATAATGAATTTAGTGCCAACGCCGGCCTTTGAGGAGACCTCAACCGTTCCGTTGAGTTGGGCAATTTTTGTCCTGACAATATCCATTCCAACACCACGCCCAGAAATGTCTGAAATTTCTTCAGCTGTGCTGAACCCAGGCGGGAAGATAAGTTCTGCTACTTCATCTTCACTGAGTTGATCGGCTGACCCTTGAGAGATGACTCCTCTTGTAATCGCGGTCTGTTTCACACGGCTCATATCGATGCCTCTGCCATCATCCTCAACGGTGATAAAAACATTGTTCCCACGATGAGAGGCAGCAAGTGAGACTGTGGCGACTTTGGGCTTCCCTTTTTGTATCCGCATATCGGCTGACTCGATGCCGTGGTCAACGCAGTTGCGAATAAGGTGGTTGAGGGGATCTCCTATTTCATCGATCATCCGTTTATCAAGTTCTGTTTTTTCACCTTCGATTTCGAGATTCACCTGCTTGCCGAGTTCTTGCGTGATGTCGCGTATTGAGCGTTTGAACCGATTAAACAGTGGGCCGACGGGCACCATTCGCGTATTGAGGACACCTCGCTGGAGACTATTTGAAACACGGGTGAGTTGATCAATGGCAGTGCTCAATTCGGAAAAGCTTTGACGGTTGTGTTCCCAGTCGTGGAGCTGTTCTTGGACCTTGTCGACTTGTTCGTTCAAGTCTTGAAGTTCATGGTCCACTTTTTCACCAAGTTGTTCAGCGACCCGTGCCGTGAGCTTTCGAAAAGCCTCGAGAAGGTTTGTAGTGTGGGCACTTAAGCCAAGTTTGTGAAAGGCGGGCGCAACATTCTCAGCCAATTGTGTAAGTCTCGCCCGGTTAACAACCAGTTCACCTGCGAGGTTTAAGAGCACGTCGAGTCGGTCAACGTCAACACGCACTGTTTTCGCGAGTGCTGCAGTTTTTGCGGGCGTCGCTGGCGAAGGGTCGTGGGCGGCTTGTTGTGAAGAATCATTCGTTATCTGTATTTCAGTTGTGGGTAGTGTGGTTCCTGTGGGAACCTGTTCGACAGAGAATATTGTGAAATTGTTTGCCTGAATCGTTTGGATTATTTCCGACTCTGGAGCAAACGTTTTGAGAAGAAGTACAAAATGAGTGAAATCCGAATCGTTCTCTAGAGATTCCTGGTGCGGCTGGCTAGCGATGAGTTCGCCGAGCGATGCTAAGCTCTGAAAGACTGCCAAAGCTGCATGTGCTGGTGACGGACTGTCGTGGTCCTTTGAGAAGGAAATCTTCCACCACGGCTCTTCCGTCTCTTGAATAGAAGGTTCGGGTAGTTGTTCCGTGACAGAACGAGCGTTTTCCTGATCGTCTTCTGTTTGCTGAGTATGCTCTTTTTTCTGTGTTTCTTGTTTCTCTAAGGATGGGGTAATCTGCCCTAGCAATTTGACCTGATCCAAAAGGTCTCCCGCTGTTTCAATTGGCTCCCCGTCTTGTAGATGCTGATTACTTTCTCGAAGAAAATCAATACAACGAAGGACAACATCTATCGTTGGAGTGTTCAGTTCCTGCTTGCCCGACCGGAGTCTCTCGAAGTGTGTTTCGAGATGGTGAGTAAGTGACGTAATTCGGTCCAACCCGAGAAGTGCAGACGAACCTTTGATCGAATGGATCAGGCGAAAAGCCTCGTTGAGGTCATCGGGAGTTGGCGGCTTGTTTTCAAGCTGCAAAAAGATTTCCACCAGGCTATCAAGCTGCTCATTTGTTTCATCGAGATAAAGTCGGAGATAGTCTCCCATCTCGTCAGCTGGCAGGTCGTCAGGAAAGGATTGATTGTTCATGATTAATAGTGTTCGAGAGGTGTCTTCTTGAGGCGAGCGACTGCTATTGGGGTTTTTCGTACAAAAAAATTGTCTTTTTGTTGAGCTCGCCGAGGAGGTCGTAGATGCCATCTGCGGGTCCAACGACAAGAGCACCTCCCGGTGCCAACGCGTCGATCAGGTTTTTCACCGCAGTCTGCTTCGATTCACGATCGAAATAAATGAGTACATTACGTATGAAAATGCAGTCAAATCTTTCACCCGGCATCGAGGTGAGTAAATTGTGGCGTCGAAACTCGCACGTGTTGATCAGGCGAGGGCGAATTGACCACCCGGTTTTGTCGGGAAGTTGTGAGAAATATCGTGCTCGTCGCTCATCTGAAATTTGGTCGAGTGAACGATTTAGGAATACACCCTTTCGTGCAGCTGCAATCATTGTTTCACTGATATCGGTACCAATGAGGGATATGTTCCAGCCTGCAAACTGGTGACGAACTTCATCAAGACAGATGGCGAGCGTATAAAGTTCTTCTCCCGAACTACAGGCTGCTGACCAGATTCGCAGTGACTTGGGACGTTTCTTTTCTGCTGCTTGAGTGCGGATTGTTGGCAGGAAAGAATCGGAAAACCATTCAAAGTGGCCTCCAGTTCTAAAGAAATGAGTCTCGTTTGTGGTGACAGCGTCGATGAAGTGCTCAAGTTCTCGAGGCAATTTTTTCTGAGTGAGGAGAGTATAGTACTCCTCGAACGATGCTATCTCGAGTTGACGAAGACGGCGTCGAATCCTGTTTGAAAGAAGCGTGATCTTTCCGTCGGCCAGGCGTATGCCGGTTTCGGCATAAATGAATGTGCGAAACCGATCAAATTCTTCTTGTGTCAGTTTTGTCAAATCCACTGGCGTCCACCTGACTCCGTTATGGTTTCTACACCCTCATGCAGTGTTTTGAATGAACTATCGAAATGTTATTTTGCAAAGAGGCAATGGGTTGAACACGCCTGGTTATTTAGGACTCTTGTGGGGGTTTTGGACTTTTCGTTGTGCGTGTTGTCTCAGTGCAGTGCCAGCCAAGCAGCCCGCTGCTCGTGGTCACGTGCGGGTTCTTAATGAAGTTCTGCTTGCAGGTGTTTTGATGAATCATAGTTATTTGTTTTTTTCAAATTGAATACTCGCTTGATGTACCTGTTCAAGATTAGCAGGTTCAAGAAGTTGACTGGCATCAAGCAGAATGAAAAGTTCATCCTCCACCCGGGTGAATCCTTCAATAAATCGTCGTCCGCTTCCGTTTACGGAATCTGGGGCCGGTTGAATCGTCTCTTCGGGAACCCGCATCACGCGCAGAACAGAGTCAACTGTACAGCCAATGGTACGGCTGCCCACATTGACGACAATTATTCTCGTCTCTTCGTCATGAGGCCTGCTGGTGAGATTGAAGAGCGATCGAAGGTTTACGATTGGGATAATCATTCCACGGAGATTGCTGACGCCGTCCACGTATGCAGGGACTTCTGGTATCTTCGCGACTCTCGAGGGCATGACGATTTCTTGAATCGATTCAATCCGGAAAATATAATTTTGATTTGCCAGTCGAAATCCAACGAATTGAGGGGAAGCAGAATTCGGTTGATTGCTATGAATGGTTGTATGCGGGGACTGCAGTTGTGTTGGAGTTGTAATGCTCATGTAAGCCTCTGACGTGTCGGAGCCCATTGTTGGAACTCTCGTGTGCGGGTTCCCAATAAACAGGATATAGTCAGGGAACGGATCACGAGCAAATTCGCGGTAGGAAAAGACGGTTCTGGTAAGCCTTTGTTCGGTATAGTCGTTGTGAACGGACCGAGAATACAGTGTTTTGGCTGTCTTGCAGGGCTGTTTGCATGACCTTAAGGTTGTGGGCAGATGGTCGGCTGTAGTGGGTGGATTAGTGAGAGTTGAAAGTTTTTTACGCGTTCTTGTAGTTGATGACTCAAGTCTCTATCGACAAATGCTCATGCGCGCTCTTGCCGAAGTTGATGGAGTCGAGGTGATCGATGTTGCCTGTGACGGGGTTGAGGCGCTTGAGAAAATTGAACGACTGCAGCCCGATCTTGTCACGCTCGACGTGCAGATGCCAAAGCTCGATGGCCTTGGTGTCCTGCGTGAAGTCAGCCGGCGGTCCCTCAAGACAACCATCTTGATGGTAAGTAGTGTGACTGCTGAAGGTGCTCCAGCTACAGTTGATGCATTACTCAACGGTGCTATGGATTGTATCTTAAAGCCGTCTGGGGTGGATGCAAAAGAAGAGAGGCACGAGCTTCGTAACGCCCTTGCGGATCGGGTCGAAGCGATTCTGCTTACTATGTCTGAGGCGGAGCCTCGCTATAACGTTCCTCAGAGTACTGTCCCCAAAGGGCGGCCTGTAACAATTACGAAATTGGAAGACGTGATTGTTGTTGGTGCATCAACGGGTGGCCCGCAGGCGTTGAGAACTGTGTTGCGATCGTTGCCCGATAAACCAGATGTGCCTGTCTTCATCGTGCAACACATGCCATCTGCCTTCACTGCATCATTAGCGAAGCGACTCAACGAGATTGTTGCGTTCCCGGTCAGACTTGCATCTACAGGGATGCCAATCGAGCCCGGTACGGCCTATCTGGCACCGGGTAAATTTCATCTGACAGTGATGAAGCGGGGGACAGGATTGACATGTCGACTTACAGAGGACCCACCGAGGCAGGGCTGTAGGCCTTCCCTCGACTGCCTGCTCGAGTCCCTCGTTCCTGTATATGGTAGCAAAGTTGTTGCTGCTGTTCTCACAGGCATGGGTTCAGATGGACTCGAGGGGTGTCGCAGTTTGAAAGCGGCAGGTGGCGTTGTGATTGCACAGGATCGTCAAGGTTGTACCGTTTATGGCATGCCCAAAGCGGTGATCGATGCAGGGCTTGCAGATGTCGTTCTGCCGCTCGATCAAATTGGTGAAGCAATTAGTGGGAATCAGTATCGGAAGCCGTAAGTCTTGTCATAGTACGTAGGGTCTTGTCCTAGTGCATAGTAATTAGTGCATAGTAACTAGTGCATAGTAACTAGTGTCTCCTCTCATCATGAAAGACGCCACAATGAACGTTGTTATTTTGGATGGGTATACAACCAACCCAGGTGATTGCTCATGGGACTCAATTGCAAAGTTTGGCAGCCTTGATGTCTATGAACGTTCAGTTGTTTCGGAGATTCAGCAACGGGCAGTAAATGCGGATGTTGTACTCACCAATAAGACGCCGCTGTCAGCTGAGATTATTGCCAACCTTCCAAAACTCAAGCTCATTTGTGTACTCGCAACTGGAGTGAATGTGGTCGATCTTGAGGCAGCTCAGGCTCGTGGAATCACCGTCTGTAATGTTCCTGGCTATAGCACACCAAACGTTGCTCAAGCGGTTTTTGCCTTATTGCTCGAACTCACCAATCAGACGGCTGTTCATGCTGCCGAGGTTCGATCCGGTGCCTGGTCTTCTTGTCCTGACTTTTGCTTCTGGCGGGGTGAGTTAGTTGAGCTTGATGGTCGGACGCTTGGACTTATCGGGTACGGTGCTATTGGTCAGGCCGTCGCTGCGGTCGGTCGGGCTTTTGGGATGACGGTGATGGCTGCTCGTCGGAAGAAGAGTAGTGATTCCGACGGTGTGACGTATGTTGATACCGACACTATTTTTCGCGAAAGCGATGTTGTTTCTTTGCATTGTCCACTCACGCCGGAGACTCAGGAACTTGTCAATGCGCGACGGCTTGAAGCAATGAAATCAACTGCGTATCTCATTAACACGTCGCGAGGTGGTGTCATTCATGAACAGGATCTTGCTGACGCATTGAATGAGGGAAGAATTGCAGGGGCTGGTCTTGATGTACTCTCAGCGGAACCGCCTCCCGTATCGAATCCGCTTCTGACAGCAAAGAATTGTCTCATTACTCCTCACATCGCTTGGGCGAGCCGTGCCGCTCGTCAACGTCTTATTGCGGCGACTTCAGAAAATATTGGCGGATTCTTGGATGGTTCGCCTCAGAATGTTGTGGCGTAAGACCTCAAAAGGATTTATTAGTCACCAATGATCTTGACGAGAACACGCTTCCTTCGGCGACCATCGAATTCCCCATAGAAAATCTGTTCCCATGGTCCAAAGTCAAGTTCACCCTCCGTTATAGCAACAACGACTTCTCGCCCCATGACTTGTCGTTTCATGTGCGCATCTGCGTTGTCTTCACCGGTTCGGTTGTGAGAATAAACCTCTGGGCTAGCGTCAAATGGGGCAAGATGTTCGAGCCATTTTTTGTAGTCATCATGCAAGCCAGCTTCGTCATCGTTAATAAAGACACTTGCCGTAATGTGCATTGCATTGACTAGGCAGAGTCCTTCCTTGATTCCTGATTCAGTGACAAGATCAGCGATTGTTGAAGTGATGTTCTCAAATCCCATTCTGGCTGGAATGGTAAAGGTAAGGTGGCGGGTAAGTGATTTCATGACAGTCTCTGGAGGGGAAGCGATGGTTGGTTGTGTGATTCATCCGATGAATGTATCGGTTTGTCTAGTCAGATGGTGAAGGTGGTGATCTGAAGGAGGTGATGCGTTTCTGGGCCCGTGTCGAGATGGCAATTCGTTTTGGTGAACAGATCAATAATG
>NZNR01000006.1 GCA_002694955.1 Planctomycetaceae bacterium | reverse complement strand
TCAACTAATTCACCAAATCTTGTAAGAGCCAGCCCTACCGGCTCTGGTGTCTCGAGATCTACGCCTGCGTCACGAAGCAAATCGAGTGGCCATTTTGAACACCCTCCTCGCAAAAACTGCAGGTAAGCGTCGAGTTCTTCTGGACCACCTTCTGTGACACGCTTTGAAAGTGCAATGGATGCTGAAAGTCCTGTTGCGTACTTATAAACATAAAAAGCACGATAGAAGTGGGGTATACGGAGACTCTCGAGTTCGAGTTCTTGATCAATAGAAAAGCCTGTCCCAAAATAAGCCGTGAGCAGTTCTCGGTAAAGTGAACGGATTTTTTCGAGAGTCAATGGCTCACCCGATTCAACAGCTCCGTGGCTCATTCGCTCAAATTCAGCAAACATGGTTTGCCGTATGATCGTTGCACGAATAGCATCAATTTCACGAGAAATGATTGCTGCTCGCTGCTTTGGTGAATCTGCCTTGGAAAGGAGATGCCGAGTCAGAAGTTGCTCATTGAACGTACTTGCCACTTCAGCCACAAATATCGTGTATCCAGCATATTGAAATGGTTGGGCATCAGCCGATAGCCGAGTGTGCATTGAGTGACCAGCCTCGTGAGCCAGTGTAAAGACATGCTCAATAACGTCCTCTTGAAAATTCATCAAAATATATGGATCAGAGTCATAAGTCCCTGAACTGAATGCACCTGACTGCTTACCAACATTTGGATATCGGTCGCACCATCGGCCTCGTAAGCCAGCCTCAAGCTGGTCGCAATATGCTGCCCCAAGTGGCTGCAGAGATTCTACAATTTCCTGTATCGCTTCATCCCATGTATGTTTTTGCTCAAGTTCGGGAACCAGCGGAACGTAGCAGTCATAGTGGTGTATTTCATCAAGGCCTAGGAGACGGCGTCGCAACTCGTAATAGCGGTGGACACTGGGAAGATGTGCTCGCACCGCAGCAATCAGCTGATCATAAACTGCAAGTGGGACATTGTCGGCAAACAATGCTGCCTCAACAGCCGATGGATGACATCGAACTTTTGCAGCGTATGCATCACGTTCATTCGATCCAGAAAGTGTTGCAGCAAGCGTATTTGCGTGGCACTCATATTGAGCATAGTACTGATGAAAGGCTGACTTCCGCACCTCTGGGACCGGGTCATGCAAAAGCGTTGTAAAGGTCGCATTTGAGAGCTCAAGCTCATTACCCTTGCCGTCTGCTATGGTGCCAAACTTCATATCCGCATCAGTTAATTGCCTAAACACCTTCCCTGCTGTACCGGCAAAGGTCCCCTGCATGGCCAATATTCTTTCTTCTGGTTCAGAAAGAACATGGGGGCGATTTCGAACTACCCGTTCGAGCATCAAACGGAATGGTTGGAGGACAGGTTCCTCGAGCCACTGCTCAAGCACAGTTGGCTCTATCGACATAATTTCTGGCTGTAGAAAACTGGCGAACTCCCCAGCTTTGGTGGCTGCATGCTGAAAACGCCCCATCATTCTTTGAGCAGGGGTTGCAGCAGTATCCTCACTCATCCGCAGATGGGCATACGTACCGAGCCGGTCAGCCTCACGATCAATTTCCAGATCAAAAATAAGACATTGAGCAAGTTTGTCAGCTGACTCGCTCAGAGTTCCGACATAATCCCGAAAAAGTGGAATACGTTTTTCCCATTCGAGAAGCGCCACATCCCACTCGGCATCAGACGCAAAAAGACTTCTAAGATCCCACGTATCGTGCTCTCGAACATCTGTACGTTTCGGTAATGATTTCATTTTTCTTCCTACGGACTACACGAGTTCCAGAAATTACTAGAGCCTCCAAACACCACTACCCCAAGCAAGGCCGCCACCAAAACCACAAATCAAGACTGTGCTACCAGGGCCTATCCTTCCAGTACGCCACGCTTCATCAAGAGCGAGTGGAATAGATCCACTCGATGTATTTCCATACCGGTCGAGATTGACTAAAAACTTCTCTTCCTTCAGGCCAAGCGACGACCGAATACCATCAATAATCCGGAGGTTCGCCTGATGCAGAATAAAAAGGTCAATTGACTCAATTGGCACACCCGAGTGATGGACTACTTGCTGGACATTCTCCTCAACAAGACGGATCGCCCATTTAAAGACAGCCCGCCCATCCATCTGCATGTACTGCTGGCCAGCCGTAACACCCTCTACCGTCACTGGCTGGCGGGTTCCACTCATAGGGCAGACGAGCAAATCAGATCCACGACCATCCGAACCAAGCGACCAGGCAAGTAGACCCGTGCTTTCTGGTTCTTCATCTACTCGTTCCAAAAGAACAGCGCCTGCACCGTCACCAAAAAGTGGCCACGTTTTTATATCCTTCGGGTCAACAACACGTGAATTCGTATCGACTCCGACAACCATCGCAAGATTGCTTGAACCCGTTGCAAGAAATTGCCCAGCCGTTACAAGTGCATATGCAAAGCCCGCGCAGGCTGCTGTCACATCCATCGCCGGCGCTTTGAGACCCAGCCTGTCCTGAACCATACAGGCCGTGGATGGAAGACTTGTGTCGGGTGTGAATGTTCCAAGAACGAGAAGATCCACCTTGTCACGAACATCACCACATGCAGCAAGTGCACGTTCGGCCGCTTGGACGGCGAGGTCACTCGTTGCCATACCGGGATCAACGTGCCGTCGCTCTTGTATGCCCGACCGACTCAAAATCCACTCCGGGTCACAGCCAAGATGGCCCAAATCTGCGTTTGTTACAACACGATCTGGAACAGCACTCCCTGATGAAAGCAAACGAAAACCAAGAGCTCGCCCAAATCGTGATGGCCGAGGAGAAGTAAGTATTTCGGACATCAGGTTCTCGTTGAAACGCGCTTAAGTAACATAGATATATAAGCAGAAAAAAGATACAGAACAAACATCCACTTCTTATTCGGGCACAGGACCTGTCGAACCCTGTGCAGTATCACTTGCGGATTCAGCCTTCGCTTTGATCACAGCCTCACGATTTAGATGAATTTTTTCGAATTCTTCATCAGAGACAATGTAATACCAATCAGCGAAACGACCGTTAAGTTCTGCTACTCGCTTTTTTCCTTCAACAACTTTTTCGTCATAGGACTCCTGCTTGCGACGGTTCTCGCGTTCCACTTGACGTCGATCTTCAATCGCTTTTTGCATAGCTGCTTCAGCCTCGTCCGCTTGTTTTAGAAGGTCTGCTGCTGTTACATCCGCATCAGCAGGCTCTTTCTCATCACTGCTGGCTTCCTCCTCGGCTTTTTCTTCCTCACTCTCTTCATCTTTCGGCTGCTCTGTACTATCACCGTCTTTGTCATCTTCTTCAGGAAGCGAAGGTAGCTCTGCAAGCTCAGGCTTTTCTAATAAGCTTTCATTAAACTGCGCCATCACAAGCAGATACCGCGCAGCAGTCTCGGCTGATTCTCCAGACGCATCACCATCTTCACCAGACCCTGCTTTGCCAGGCTCCGTAACAGTTGTGCCAGCACCAAATCGCAAGACATACTCAACGCCATCTTTCATACCAATAACCGTCTGTCCCTCTGTTGAAAGGATGGCTCCGGACGGCAGTGGAAGAAACCCCCTTTGCTGCAATGAAGACACCGCCTCAACATCATTCACAAAACTCTCAGCAGCTTTTAAATCTGCACTAAGACCAGCCGGTTTTCTTGCAACATCGATGATCTGCAAATCGCCGAGGGCATTGCGAAGGTCATTGAGCTTTGTGGAGTCTACTTCTTCATTATTTTTCAGCTCTTCCGAAACTGATTCTGCTGAGTCTTCATTTGGAAAGGTCTCAAGTGATGTCAGTTGCCAAGATGATGCTTTGTCGTCGTAGGACAACTGCATCTTTTCACTGCGTTGCTGCCGAACTTCAAGTCGTCCATCAGATTCAACGGCAGCGAGGGTATAATTATCCAGTTCAACTGACCTAACATCCCATGGAGTCAACTTGAGCAAGTCTTTCTCAATCCAATCTCCAAACTGCGTCGTGAACTTTGACGTGTCGAGTTCAACACGATAAACAGGATCTTGACCCGCCTTCCGGACAAAACGAAGCCGTCGACTGCCGCTTCCTACGCCCGCCTGCTTGTCTTCTTTACCTATAATTAGTCGGGCAATCTTGCTTCCGGAAGCATCGCGTATCTCAATTAGTTGTCCAACACCGGTCATTCCTGGCTTGATTTTTTCCTGATCAGGTTCAATGACTCCGTAGACTTCATGATCAGCAGCTCGTTCAGTCACGACATCCAGCGCTTTCAGATCAACAAGTTCTGTGGCAGCGGCTGCGAGTTGATCCTTGGCATCAGCCGGATAGTTCTGATGGGAGGGCAACACCCACACTCCGCCGGTTTTAATTACCTTAAACGGGTAGAGGGTCGCCAATTCATCGTCGTAACGGATGATCTCTAAACTTGCTGCCTTTTCAGCATCCGTTAATTCCGGAAAAAGGACTCGCTCAACTGCAGGTTTTAAAGTCGCTGGCTTGAAACGTGGCTGCACAGCCCAACCCAAAGCTAACAGCAACAGGCCAGCACCAAGAAAGCCTGCTGTCTTGCGCATTGCGGGGTCACGTGTTTCCGAGACACTTTCCATATTCATTTTGTTCTTCTACTCCAAATAAAATTCTATCGAAGGCGTGATTTTGCCACACCTTCACGCTCTTGGCTTCTACGGCGGAAAAAGACAAAAAAAGCAACAACAAGTGGTGGGATAGGTGGCAACATAACAGCCAACCATTTCTGCCAATCCTGCTCTCTTCTTATTGTTGCCTCAAGAGATCGCTCCACCTGCTCAATCTCGGCATCTCTCTTCCGCCTCAATTGCTCGAGTTTTGTATCAAGCCTTCGTTGAGCTAAACGCTGCCGGCTTGCCAACTGTTGCACCGCCTGCATAGCAGCCTGGCGATCTGTATTTCCACTCGATTCCATATCCTCAATCTTCTTTTCAAATTCTCCGACTTCTTTTTGCATTTCTGCGTTCGCACTCTGCTCTGCTTTATCAAATTCAGCTATATACTTCTGCCTTTGGTTATCAGCCATTTCGCGAGCATCAGCGACCGTATCTTCAATACGCTCAAGCGTTCGATGTTTTGGCTTTCGCTTTCGGATTTCAAGAAAACGATCATCGCCAGAAAGCGTATCGAGCACATTCAAGACAAAAGTGACGTTGTCGAAGTTAAGCCCAAAGACCTCATCGGGGCGATTCCTAAGCCCGAAAATTTGAGGCCCCATGAGATCGATATCTGCAACAACAATGGCCCGAACTGTTGTTGCTTCTTCAGATGAACCTTCCGAACCTTCATCAGCACTTTGAGCTCCCGGCAAATCACGATCAACCGCCGCTGCAAGAACCATCGCCTGACTACCTGGCTTTTCGAAGATTCTCAACTGACGCATGTCTCCGCGATTTCCTAAAACCTGCTCAACCTCGATCGTGCCGGAGCGTGTCCCAGTTGTAACCAAAGGCGTCCACTCCAAGTTGGCTTTTTCATCTTTAGCCAGTGCCCCCGGAAAAGGGAACAAAACTTCTTGCAGCCCACTCGTAATTGGATTCGCTGGATTAAAACTCCGAGACACCCCCCCATCCGCTTCACCTAATTCCGCATCAATAAAAACAAACTCACTGGGCAATTCCAACTTCGGATGTGGATTGTAATCCTGCCAGACGACATAGGGCGAGGAACCCATTTGCCCCATGAGTGGGCGGCCGCTGCCTGCAGAAAGCTCGAGCCCTAGTACATCCCAGAGTTGGCTGAGGTCACCTTTGGGCTGACTTTGTTGCTGGAACATTGCCATCGCACCGCCGCCCCCACGACGAGGCTGAGACGTCCCTGGAACACTGTTCATCAAGACAGGCAATGGATCTTCAAAAATTGCAACTGGCTGCCCAGCACGAACCGCAGCTACAAAATTATTCATCTGCTCTGGACCAAGACTTGATGGCTGAACGACCATCAGTACATCGTATGTTTCTGTGATAGGAGCAGCAGGGTCAACCTGAACAACCTCGTATTGCTTTTCAAGTTCCTCAAGAACTGGCTGCCGGGGCCGCTGCTGACCACTTGCCATATCGAAGCCACCAAAAAGATCTGCATCTGTTGCAACTACCCCTAACCGCTTTCTCTTTTGTTCCGCCACCGTACAGATTGACCGAATCAACTCATACTCAACGGGTGTGCCCCGATCAAAAAATGGTACAACGACTTTTTCAAGACCGCAGGTGAAAGCACAACCAAGAAAAATATCTTCGTCTCGGAACGCACCGCGCTCTCGAGAAAGAACTGTTACTGGCTCAATGCCAAACTGCTGACTGGCCAAAGAAGCTGCTTCTGTTTTTGTTTCAGTTTCAATAACATCAACTCGCAACTTTCCACCACTGAGTCGCTGAAACTGTCGCAACATATTAAGCAGTGTAAGCCGAGTCTGAGCGTAGTCTTCAGGCACTGCTGGACTTACATAAGCGGTGACTTCAATGGCTTGTTCAGTGTTTAATCCTGACAGAAGTTGCTTGGTATCGCGAGACAACGAGCTAATCTGCTCAGCGGAAAGATCCGCTCGCACATCATATGCTCGAAATGTGAGTACAACTCCGAGCGCAGCAATGGCAATCCCAACCGTACGCGCGACAAAATGAGTACCCATTCTTGCGCCATCTCGTCGACCAGTCCAATGACGACGGCCAATGAGAACCATTGAGATATAAAGGCATACAGTCACAATACCAAGAAAGTAGCCGACGGCTGAAAGGCTGACGATACCACGACCAAAATCAATGAAATTCTCTGCAAGACTCCAAGACCGAACGACCGCTGCGAACTTCGGCCCCATCACGCTGCTTGCCTGATCAGCAACGACTAATGGTGCATTTAATATCAAACCTAGAATAAAAGATACGGTGAGGTTGCTCGTCAAAAAACTTGCGACCATGCCGATTGCCAGCATAGCCAGACCAACGAACCAGTATCCAAGATAGTTTGTTAAAAAGAGGCCCGGGTCCGGATTGCCCCAAATCTGCAAAATAACCAGATTGCATAGATATGAAAAAATGAGTGACACCGTATATATGCCAACTGCCGACAAATATTTCCCCACCACAACCTCGATGTCACTCGCAGGTATCGTCAGGATTAATTCATCTGTTCCCTGCCGGCGTTCATCAGCCCAGACGCTCATCGTAATTGCCGGAATAAAAACGAGCAATATATACGGCAAATAGCGATTTAATTGATCAAGATTTGCAAGATTTGAATTAAAAAATTCTGGTGGCCAAAATGCGGCAAGAGAGCCAAGCAAAACAAATACACAAATGAAAACATAGCCTGTTGGATTTGAAAAATAAGACACAAAATTTCGCTTGAAAACTGCGTCGAGAACATACCACTTCATTGCCAATTAATTCCTCTCTCTACAAATCAACAAAAGCCCAGCTGTATAAGCTATAACCAACTTGCCTCAAGACAACCGTCGCCTAATGAAGTGTTCTATTTAACAAAAAAATTAACTAGAACGATTCTTCATTGTTGCAAATCAATACATCTTCATCCCCATGTCAGGACGCCCGCGTCAGTTCATAAAAACGTTCATCAAGCCGCTCACCCCCAGCAGTCAGTTCGGCAGGCGTTCCATCAAACCGCATACGTCCCTCTGCAATGAGAATAACCCTGTCGGCCATGGCCTCTACTTCCTGCAAGATGTGCGTTGAAAGCAACACGGTTTTTTCTTGTCCAAGCTTCCGGATCGTTTCCCTTACTTCACGAATTTGATTGGGGTCGAGCCCACTTGTTGGTTCATCAAGGATCAGGACATCCGGTTCATGTAAAAGCACCTGAGCCATACCAACACGCTGACGGTAGCCTTTTGATAACTTACCAATCGCTTTCCCGATCACACTGCCGAGTTCACACTGCTTCACTACAGCCTCGATACGTTCTTCCCGATATGGCGACTTGAGCCCACGAGCAGCGGCAAAAAATTCGAGCAAGGTACGCGGTGTCATGTCTGGATAGAGCGGTCCATTCTCGGGCAGGTATCCAAGTCTTTTCGATGCTGCAAGACGATCGACAGACATGTCATAGCCAGCAAGCATTGCTCGACCTGCTGAAGGGGCAAGATACCCAGTAAGCATTTTCATAGTTGTGCTTTTCCCAGCACCGTTTGGGCCAAGGAACGCGACGATCTCACCTCGTGGAACACGAAACGATATATCTTCTGCTGCGATGAAACTGCCGTAGTACTTGCACAGACCACTTGCCTCGATCATTGCAGTAGAAGTGGCCGACCCGCTATCGCCTGATGAATTAATGGCTGTTACCGTCATATCTAATACTCTATTAAGTCATATACCAAACAAATGATTTCCAGTTCCTAAGGTGTCTTTATCAAGAAACACCCTCATTCCTTTTATTTTTATCGATTCTCTCCACCAAACAATCCCCTGCTCCCGAAACCGCAAGGGAGACCGAATCGACAGGGGTCCGCCATGGATTGGGCTTCTCGCGCTGCCAGCAGAGATGAACCCTCCAATCGTTGGATGTCTCAGGATAGTCTGATCTTACGTGAACACCTCGACTTTCGGTACGAGCCAAAGATGCGTAGATCATAAGCCTTCCGACCTCAAGAAGATTCTGCAACTGCCATCCCTGCGGTTCAGAGAATTCTCTCTGCAAAACATATCGACACCAGCTATCCACCGTTTGCAAAGCCTCCTGCAGCGAATCTCCTGATCGCTCAACCCCAACATGTCGCCACATCAGGCTCCGCAGAGAATTCCGAATATCGGAGACGTCTAACGGATCCCCACCGGAAGCATCGATTTGATCGACAGCACGTGCATGAGCAAGAAATGGGACATCAAGAGCATTCCCGTCCTCATTTTGTTGAAATGCGCTCTTGAGCTCTTGAGTTACTTGCTCACCCGCACGGCTACCAAAAACAAGCCCCTCCAGAAGACTGTTGCTTGCTAGTCGATTCGCGCCGTGCAAACCACTTGAGGCAACCTCACCTGCTGCAAAAAGATTTGGAATTGATGTTTGACCATCTGCATCTACAGCAACACCACCGATCATATAATGTGCACCTGGGCGAACAGGAATTCGATCCGTTGCAAGATCAAGACCAAACTCTCGACAGATCTTGTCCATACCAGGAAACCTCTCCCGCACCATCTTGCTTTCAAGATGAGAAAGGTCAAGATACACATTTGAATGCGACGTACGCCGCATGACCTCTGTAATTGCCTTAGAGACAATATCACGAGGTGCTAATTCAGCACGCTCATCGAATTGAGACATGAAACGATGCCCGTCACGATCTACTAGGTATGCACCCGCACCACGTACTGCTTCGGTAATAAGGCTTCGACTACCACCAGCAATGTAGAGCACCGTTGGGTGAAACTGCATAAACTCCATATCGCGAACAACCGCACCCGCCCGCCAAGCGAGAGCAATTCCGTCGCCACTTGCGCCCGCGGGATTTGTTGACTCACGAAATACCTGACCAGCACCACCCGTTGCCAAGATAGTTTTTTTAGCCCAGATCATCGTCTTCCCACGTTGTGGATGCCAAACAATCGCCCCCCGACACACCCCTCTGTGGGTGACCAGATCAATCGTGAATGTATCTGGCCAAACATCGATATTTTTTGCATTTTTTGCTCGTTGAATAACAGCCCGCATCACTTCACGACCTGTCGCGTCGCCAAGGGCATGAACTATCCTATGATGACTATGCCCCCCTTCTTTACCGAGTTCAAGTTCTCCATCCCGTTTGTCAAACTTTGTCCCCCACTGAATTAACTCAGCGATCCGGGCTGGAGCCTCGCGAACAATTGAGTCAACAACGCCTGGATTACAAAGATCGCCACCGGCAGCGATCGTATCAGCGATATGGTTATCAAACCGATCCGCTGGATCAATGACGCTTGCAATTCCACCTTGAGCCCACTGACTCGATGACTCATCGAGATTATCTTTATTGATAACCAAGACAGAACGACTGGATTCAACGGCTAAAGAAGCGCGAAGTCCAGCGAGACCTCCACCAAGCACAAGTACGTCAGTAAACCAATGAGGCACCCGCTTTCGGTCAAACGCAACTAAGTATCGAGGCCCATCACATTCACTGTTCATTCACATCCACCTGACGACTGCTAACACCTTTCAGGAAAGCCTTGAACCTTTCTCGGTACTCGTACGGGGGCTGTGTACGACGATTCTCAACCTGAACACCTTTCGAATCTTGTTCTATTTGACGAGATGACATGACCCTGTCCGGGCGCAAACCCAAGCTACGCAGCGTTTGTTCGAAAACTTGCTGCTCTCGTTGATTACCGTTATCAGCCGCTTCTGCCATGTTTTCCCAGCGCCGTAAGAATGCTTCTGCCTGCTCTCGAGTCCAACCAAGTTCTTTGAGTATCTCATCATCAGTGGAACGAATAGAGTCACGAAGATGGTTCAGCGCAAGGTCTGTAGCCTGACGCACCGATGAAAGACCCTGGGGCGTTGTCTCCGCAGCATCCGGCTCATGCCCGCTACCTCGTGCCTTTCCTGTTCCTTGAGGCCCTCCATTCATACTGCCTGAACCCGAATTACCATTTCCTTCACTCGACTCAGACATGCCGCCGGCTCCACTTGAAGCACTCTGGTCTCCATCACTAACAGATCGCCCCGAAGCATCACCGGCAGAACCCTCGCCTGATTGAGAACCCTGACCTGTTTGAGAACCCTCACCTGTTTGAGAACCCTCACCTGTTTGAGAACCCTCACCTG
>NZNR01000005.1 GCA_002694955.1 Planctomycetaceae bacterium | reverse complement strand
TGAGTACTTTACATCGGTTCGTGATGTTGAAAAAGGAATCGCTCGTAGACGTCAATGGATTGATGTTCCAAAGCCTGAGGCAATGATCAAACAGCCGCAGAATCGGAACATGGTTCAAGATCTTCCATTGCTTTACGACTTAATAGTTATGGCACTACAAACAAACACAACAAAAATTGCAACACTGGAAATAGGTGGTGATTTCAATCCTGCAGATCTTGGAATCCGAGGGGGCTACCACAGCCTTTCACATCATGGTCAGCTTCAGGAACGAATTGATGCACTCATTACTCTGGAGACGTATCAGATTAAGCAGTTCGTTCGGTTCGTCAAAAAGCTTGCAGCGACCTCGGATGATACAGGCCCACTGATTGATACTACGACTGTTCTTTTTGGAAGCGGTATGGGGGATGCGAATTCACATACCAATCGAAATCTTCCAATTGTTTTGGCAGGAGGAGATTTTTCACATGGAAATCTTCTCACATTCGATGTAGGGCACCCACATCGCCCACCATTAGCAAACCTTTTTGTAACAATGCTCCAGAAGTTTGGTGTTGAGGTAGATTCTTTCGCCAAGAGTACGGGGACGTTACGGGGCTTGGCGTGATGAAATTTTGGTGTGGTGCAAAATTTATCGTAGCTTTCTGCTTGTCAATTAAGGCGTTTCCAGCTATTCAGAGCTATGCGAAGGCGAATCCATTAGAAGAGATAGAGGGATTCTTCGAACAACATTGTATTACGTGTCACAACAGTAGTGATCAAAGTGGTGATCGTGATTTCGAAGAACTCAGCTTGCTTCAGACGGATGTTGAAACACAGCTGCTGGTCCAAGAAATCATCGATCAAATCACTCTTGGGTCAATGCCCCCAGATGATATGGAGCAGCCGACAGATGAAGAACGGTTGGGTGTGATTCGTGCGTTGACGACAAGTCTGCAGTCGATGCGTCAGCAGACAGTAAGTACCGGTGGCAGGACCGTTCTGCGAAGGTTAAGTCAACGTGAGTACCGAAATACTGTAAGTGACCTACTCGGGATCAGTATGATCACATTTGACCCAACCCTAGCCTTTCCGCATGACTCGCTATCTCATGGATTTGATAATATTGGTAATCGGCTTGTGACATCAGGATTTCTCCTAGAGCAGTACCTTAAGGCTGCAGATGCGTCTGTTGAGAAAGCATTTCTTTCAGGGCCATACCCAGAACCACAGGCATGGAGTTTTGCAGCGAATTTCAAACAGCAGCCTGAATTAAATAGTGCGCATCAAAAAGCCTTTGATCAAAAATATCTTGTTCTCTACGAGCACCCATTCAACGACAAGACCGAAGGAGCGTATGGGGCGATTGATGCATTTCCTCAAGGAGTCCCAGTCGATGGATTGTATAAGGTACGTGTGCTCGCGAGCGCCCTTCACCGAAAAACACCATACAGCTTAAAGGCAGTCAAGATAGATACAGCTGAGCAGTTTCGCATGGGTATTCGGCCAGGCAGTTCATCCATAGGAACAATGTACAAGGCGCAGCCTCTACAGCCGAAATTGGCAGAACATGTTATTGCTGATGATGTCGAGCAATGGTACGAGTGTGTTGTTCCGCTTGATGAGGGATACAGCCCTCGTTTCACATTTGAAAACGGTCAGCATGATATTCGTGGTGCATATTCTCGAATTTTTAAGTTGCATCGGGATACATTCCCTGAATCACTGCGGGATCAAAAGGGAATTGTGCAGCAAAGAATAACAGTGCTTCGTGATGGATTCATGCCACAAATTCGAATAAAGAAGGTAGAAATTTATGGTCCACTAAAAACTTCTCCTCAGATCAACAATTATCAGCGGCTTATTGGTGGTCCGACCCTTCGCAAAGAAGAAATTCCTCACCACATCGAAAAATTTGCGACACAAGCCTTCCGAAGACCAGTTTCTTCCACGGATCTAAAAGAATTCCATGCTTTATTTCAGTTTCAAAGTAAGTCTGGACGCACACTTCCTGAAGCATACAAAGATGTGCTGAAAGCGATTCTTTGCTCACCGAAATTTTTATATTTTAGTTCAGAAAAACAGGAAACAGCAGCTAGAAAAAGAGTAAAGAAGATTTCTCAGCACGCTTTAGCGGAGCGACTTTCTTATTTCCTAACCTCATCAATGCCTGACCCTCAGCTCCGACAAAAAGCTGATGGAGGGATGTTGAATTCTCGTCATGTACTCCGTGATGAAGCGACCCGGCTTCTTGCAAGTGAAGTTTCAAATAAGTTTATTCATGACTTTTTGGAGAGCTGGCTCAATCTTCGAGAGCTCGGCAGTATGCCACCAGATTTAGAAACATTTCCAGAATATTATGCAGCAAATTTACAGCCGGAAATGAAGCAGGAAACACAATTGTTTTTTCGTCATCTGCTTGATGAAAATCTGCCTTCACGAGAGTTTCTTAGTGCGAACTACAGCTTCATTAATCGCGATCTTGCAAAATTGTACGGTGTTCCTGAAAAGATACCCGCTCATGAAGCTGCAGCATTTCAACGTGTAGAGTTTAAGAATTCGAATCGTGGTGGCCTGCTTGGGCAGGGTAGTGTCCTGACAGTGACAGCAAACGGAATTGAGACTTCACCAGTTATTCGCGGTGTCTGGATGTTAGAACACATTCTGGGAACCCCAACTCCCCCACCACCGGATGACGTTCCAGCAATTGATCCGGATGTTCGTGGTGCGAAGACTGTTAAAGCACAACTTGAAAAGCACCGTTCTTCGGCTACTTGCAATGAGTGTCATAGAAAGATTGATCCACTCGGTTTTGCAATGGAGTGTTTTGACCCAATTGGACGAACACGAACTACATATGATGTCCGCGGAAAACTAAAAGTTGACACAGAGGGAATTCTGCCTGGTGGTGAAGCATTTTCAGATTTGGCAGAACTAAAGAAAATATTGGTGTCTCATGAAGAGTTTTTTGTACGAACACTTGTTTCACATCTCCTCACCCATGCTATCGGACGACATATTGAACCAGAAGATCGGTTTGCCATAGACAAAATAATGCTGGCAGTTAAGGATGATGGTTACAGGCTTCACGATCTAGTTCTGGCGGTCATTACGTCTGATATTTTTGCCAGATAAAAGTTTCCGAGACCTTGTCGGTCGTAAGTAAGGGGTTTATCAATGTTCTGTCATCGTGTCGTATTGATTTCAGTAGTCGCGCTTTCAGCAGTGCCTGGTTTTTGCAATGAACTTATTGATACCTTCACCTCGGAAAAATTTGAAACAAGAACAGCCGAACGTGGGGACTGGTCATTTCGTGCTGGCGTGGCTTCAGTTGTATCTGATCCAGTTCTATATAAGAAATACGCGAATCACGGTCCGATACTGAAGTGGTCAGTTGATTGTTCGCAGGGGGAAACCGCCTTTGCGATGAAACCGTCGGATTGCCAGCGGGTAGTTTTCACACTAAATGATGATGGGCATGTTTTTCGGATCTCTTTGATCAATCCAGAAAAGGCGATGAGTCCATGGCAGGCGAAAAGCAAATCACGAATGATTGCCTGGGCGGAAAAATCATCAAAGACCAATAAAGGAGACTCGTTGATGCCACGAGGTTTTCCTTCTCTCGGTGAATTAGATAACAAATGGACGAATGTCTCTGTTGCCATTCATGCTGATACAGCCGTAATTACAATCGGGAATTTTCAAACAGAAATTCAACATAAGGCAATGCAAAGAGAAAAATCACAGATAACTATTTCATTTGCATCCGGTAGCCTGCAGGTTCGTGATTTTTGTTTTCAGGACAACAAAAGAGACTCCTGATAGTGGCTTAGGAATCGCGAACATTCTTAATGGCTGTTTAGTAATATATCCTTATTCTCAAAATTTTTTGCTGGAAGGTGAACTTCATGTTGTTTAAGCCTGCACGAATTCTTTGTATTCAAAGTGCGTGGATCCTGCTCTTTATTATTCCGTCAATGCATGCTGCTGAGCCAGTGCGTATGGGAAGTGGCTTCATGACGTTTGATACTGTGCCTGACTGGGGTCTGGATTCTCAGGGGAAATCACAGATCGGATCGACTCACGGAAACGTTGTTGTTGACAGTCAAGGACAAATCTACACCAGTTCAAGTCGTGGAATCTTTGTATTTTCTTCTGACGGAAAGGTCTTGCGACAGTATCTTGGAAGCGATCACACGGGGCTTCACGATATGGAAATACGAAATGAAGATGGCCTTGACTACATATATGGAGCACGAAATAAAGCCGGTGAGGGAATTAAGTTTGAAGCAGTAACAGGTGAAGTCAAGATGCGATTCGGTATTCCAACCAAAGAGGAATGTGGTTTAGAGATAGCCAAATGGTCACCAACAGCAATAACTGTTGCACCTGATGGTGATGTCTACTTGTCAGATGGATATGCCAGTAACCGAATCTTCAGGTTTAATAAGGACGGGGAATACCAATCACACTTTGGAAGGAAAGGGAACGGTACGAAAGAATTTAATACGGCCCATGGGATGACTCTCGACAACCGATATAGTCCTCCACGACTTCTAATTTGCGACCGAAATCATCAGCCCAAAGGTCGACTCGTTCATTACAGTCTTGACGGCAATTATATAGAAGAAGTCATGCCCGGACTTGGGATGCCAACGTCGGTTGCCATACGAGGTGACTACGTAGCGGTACCAGATCTGCAAGGAAGATTAGTGATTCTTGATAAAGATAATACGATTATTTCTGTACTTGGGTTCAACTCAGATACCAAAACACGAGGTAGTTTCAAAGTGCCACAGGAGCAATGGCAGGAAGGGATATTTAGTGGAACTCATGGGGCATGTTGGGATGACGAAGGAAATTTGTATGTACAAGACTGGAATGTTTCTGGACGAATTATGAAACTTGTCCGGGTTTCTGTTGGTCAAGGCGAGCAATAATCGAGATTAAAAGGTAATTGCCACCATAGGTCAGGTGCAGGGGCACCAATGACTTGTTGGGGTGCACGTTCATCCTGTTTGATGGCTGTTGCTCCTGTTTTCTGTACAGTTCAACAGCACATGACTTTTAGAGTGAACGATAACTGCATAGTCAACAATCTGATCACAGGTTAAAAGATCGTAATTGCAAAGAAAGTATAGATGATCATGTTCACGGAATTCTGATCGCTGGATAAACTACAGCGACTATGCCACTTTCTATTCAGTACGTTACGAGTTTGGATGCGATTGTCGACGAGGCTGTTGAATTCCTGTCTCAGCCAATGGACTTTTTTACGTCCTACAAGATTGTGATTCCAACTATTGGCGCCCGCAGTTGGTTAGCTGATAAACTTGCGAGAAAACTTGGTTCAACAGCCAAAGGTTTAGGTGACGGGATAGTGGCAGGAGTCGATTTCTCCTATCCAGGCTCACTGTCGCTATTGATTGGGTCGTATGAATATGAGAACGATCCATGGTCCGTTGAGCGACTTACATTTTCGGTACTGGATGTTATTACGAAGTCTCAACAATACGAGTGGCTCATTCAGCAGGCAGGTGGTCCTTTACTAGCAGCTCGGCGTATTGCCGACAGATTTGATCATTATCACTTTCGACGACCGGGCATGATTTTAGGGTGGGAGGATAATAAGCCGGTTCTGGCTCCTGTGGCTGAAGAAATGAAAGGCCCAGACAACGAGTTTCTTATTAGGTTGGCCAGGAATGATCGCTGGCAATTCGATCTCTGGCGGTCGGTTCGCGCTGTTGTCAATCAACCAAGTCCACCAGCTCGGGATCAAAATGCTGAAGGCCCGGTTCCATCAACAGTTCTCGTAGCGGGTCTCGAGGCACTCTCGTTACAACAAATCGAAGTGCTTAAAAAACTTTCGTTACTCAAAGACAAAAACGGAGAGTACTGTGACGTCCGTACACTACTGATTCATCCATCACCGCCGCTTCAAGTTCGATGGGAGCAGTCTGCTCCCGCCGTAACGCCTGGATATCTACCGCAAAAACAAGAGATTGAGAGTACACAAGATGGAGATCCGCTTGTCACTTCGTGGCTACGGGGAACACAAGAGAGCCAAATGCTACTTGCTTCCCAAGGTTTTACACCGAAGCACGCAACTCAGAGCCAAAGTGATTCCGGCACGCGTTCATCATCACTTTTAAAGCCATCATCACTTTTAAAGTCAGTGCAGCAGACAATCGCAGACGGAAGCGTGCGTGCCGATACTGTTTGTAAAGCAGATGAGTCGTTACTTATTCATCGTTGTCATGATCTCAGCAGGCAGGCGGAGGTCATTCATGATGCTCTTCTTCATTCATTGAAGCAACATAAGGATCTTGCCCCTCATGATATTCTTATAGTGAGTCCACGGATTTCTGAATTAGCACCTCATCTTGAGGCAGTCTTTAGTCGTACACTTGCAGATGGTAGCCATAAGATTGAACTACCACTTGTCATTGCAGATCGAGGAATTCGTGAAGTAAGTGACGGAGCTGAGCTTCTAATTGCATTGCTCAAACTCATTGGTTCGCGATGTTCGGTCGATGAGATGTTAGCGGTCGCTACGCATGCTCTAATACAGAGGCACTATGGTCTTGATGATAGCACAATAGAAGTTTGGCACCGCTGTATCGAACGTACGCGTATTCGCTGGGGTATTGATGGTCCTCGACGTAAGCGAGATGGACTGGACCAACCAGATTTAGCAGCACACACATGGTGGCATGGTCTTGAAAGAATGCTACTGGGGACAGTGCTTCCGGATGGGACACCAGAGCCAGCACTTGGTGGCGTTGTGCCATTGACTGGCGTAGATACTGCAGATATCGAATCGATAGCGCCACTTTTATCTATCATGCGGGTGGTCGATGCGTTAGATCACCTTGTGGCAAATGATCGATCTGTTGGGGAGTGGTGTGATTATTTTGAGCAATCATTGATACAGCTCATTGGGGATGAAGCAGAAGAGTTGGAAACAGTGGTCTATGAACTTGATCAATTACGACGGGTTGCAACAGAGATAAAAGTACCATACCACGATATTAAAACGATTTTGATAGCAACACTAACTGCTGCTGTGGGCCATCAGCCACTGCGTACAGGTGCGATAACAGCGACGTCAATGATTCCACTTCGTGCAGTTCCATTTCGCGTCATTTGTGTCGCAGGATTTGATGAAGATGTAGCCGAGACGGTAGCCAGTGATCATGACAATCTTGTTGAGCGGCAGCAGTTGCTCGGTGACAGTGACCCAAGAATCAATGTGCGTCGAGGATTTCTTGATTGTGTTGCGTCAGCTCAAGACCAATTGATTATTACTTGTACGGGAATGAGTGTTTCAACAAACGCAACGTTACCGTTGGTAACTCCTCTGGCTGAATTTATTGATTTCCTAGGTCGTCATGGTGTGCCTCTCTGGCATTGGCATGGTGACCAATATAGCGCAGTTGAAGTGTTTCATCCTCGACATGCCTGTAGTCAAAGAAATTTTCAGGCAAACAGGATTCGTCCAGATGTCATATGGAGTCATGATCAGAAAGCTCTGCATGTTACGAAAGCACTTGGAGAACCAGCACATCCCTTGATGGCTGAAACCAAATCTGCTGCACCACGAACACTGATAGAACTCTCATCACTCTCAGCTTTTATGTGTGACCCGCTGTGGCCATTCGTACGTGAAACATTGGCGATTAACCCTTGGAGAAACGACGATGTTGAAAT
>NZNR01000004.1 GCA_002694955.1 Planctomycetaceae bacterium | reverse complement strand
CCCAATGGTGATAGAGTGCTTTGTCACTACAGGTTTGTCAGCAGCATCTGGTACCGTTGCGGATTCGGCAGGATTAATATCTAACTTTGATGTGTCTGGCTTCTGTTCTTCCTGAGGCTTTGAAGAGTTCTCCACGTTGTCTTTGGCAAAACAGAAAGAGGATGATCCAAGCAGTGCTACACAACAAATGATGATGCTCGCAAACACAACGAATATGCGCATTGAAGATGTCTTTCAATTCCAAAGTAGTGCTGTTTCAAAGAGTAACTAGGAATACATGATTGCTTCGATTGTGTGTGCTTTCAAATATATTCATTTTGAATTTTTTCAGGCACGCAGGGTTGGATATTTTTACGAAAACTCCTCGCGTGATCCCGTTTGCTGGCCCGTCACATGTTACGGTTCAGGGGCACAATTCGGGCAACGCGGGGTGAAGTTTGCTTCTCAAAAAACACCTGAGCGGTTCAACCGACGAAAATCCAGACTGAGAAAGTAGGTGTGCTGCCTTATGCCCGTGTAAAGCCTCTATTCTTGCGTAAGTAATGGCTTAGGCAACTTCTTTGTGTAAGTCCGTCAGGATAACAGGCGCAAGCAAATCAAAAGTATTGAATATTCCAGACCACTTGTGGCGGCCCTGCCTTTAGCCCGGGCAAACTCTCTGCAGCCTGTATCTACGCAACGAATAAGAACATGGTAATGAAAAAGCCTTCGGCATTACTGCTGTAGAGCAAGTCGGTGACGGTGGCATTTCAGGGTATTGCAACAACAATGCTAATATTTGATGTTCTTGAGCGCTCTTTGATCGTGGGAAGCTAAAGAATTAGTTGAGAACTATTTCATTTCTTTGTCGATACTACCCAGTCGTTCAACCACGTCAGGCAGATTGATTTCGTCCGGTGCGTTCAAAGATTTACTGTACATGAAACTGTTCCAAGCACCGTATGCAATGATGATCGCCGCACTTATTGCGAGGAATTTTGCCCGCCTGATCGTAGTCGGCTCTACGTTGACAGATCGCCTGCGGCACAAAGGACAGCGGTTAAACAAGTATTCCGTTTGCATGTCCTCGGTAATGTATGCTGCCAAGTCTTCATCGATTTCCGCCAGATCATCTTGGCAATTTTTGCAGATAGTAGATGCCATTAGCGAACTCTCGTATTGAAGTGTGATGCTTACCGATATGGGTGAACACGGGAGACAGCACTAGAGCGTCGTTGTGGTTCCGACAAGGTTCCTATAACCAGGCATTTACTACACCCTACTTCATCTAGCTAACTGAGCCTGAGCATCTCCCAAGAGAAACAAATATTTCCCTGTATCGGCAAAAGAAGGGGGATGAATTAATGAGAATGTCTCATGGCCATAAACTCAATGATTTACTCAACGTTGCTTCGAGAGAAACTGGTTGCGTGTTAAAAATGAGTTCAAATTCGGAAAAAAATTAACTTACGTAGTTGGAATGTCAGATGGCTAGCAAGACGATGACACCAACTGTCTAGGGAACGAAGGTACGGTAACTTGTGGTTTCATTCACATTGTTGCCTTCTGAGACTGGCTAAGAATTAATGAATTAATCAGGGCCACTCCTCGCCACCAAACTGACCATCTTTTTTATGAAGGAATGGCGAAATGACAATTCCTGGAAAGTCTGCCTATTTAGTGCTTCAGATACTCAACACCGTGAAAACCGAAAGAAAGAAAATTTGGGGTGCAGAAGCTTCTGATGAGCATGATGCAGAACTGGCAAGACACTTGCTGCAAGCATTGGCATGTAAGCGCCCAAATCCGTTCCTGAAGACTCAGGAGATTAAGAAAGAACCGGCGCATTGAATATGCTGGTTTCTGAAGTCTGAGCTATTTTAGGTTCACATGATTGACCGCGTTGTGTTACTCAATCATGTGAACTTCAGAGATGGTCTCCTGAACGGTTGGTCTTTTAAGTGTCAATTCATCACTGTCATCAATATCGAAGACTTCTTCGCCTTCATCAGTGACAATAAGTTCACCATTTTGATCGATTATAAAATGCAAGTGAAACTCCGTTTCTAAATCGAAAACGGCACAGCAGCAGTTTGCCTACTGCTGTGCCGAATCAGGGGCATCCTCAAACAAACGACAAGTTAATTTGAGAGACTCCGAATAGTACGAAAGAATCGCGTAAGAGTTCTGGGAATAATTTGTCTGTCCAGAATGCGAAACCCAAGACTCTCTCTGTCTAACAGTGTTTTCAGCCTGAATTATCCAAAAAGCGAAAGCAAGAAAATTGAATTAAGGTAGTTTTGTCACAGATATTTCATCGTGATAAATGATTCTGGCATTCTCGATTTTTGAAAGGTTAAAATCAGGCTTGTAGATGCCCCATTTTAGATATGCACTATTTTCTTTTTCGTTCTGAATATTTGCACCGCTGAAGGACAAAACCTCTGAATAATCTTTTTCATCCCCTGACTTCACAAACGCTTTTAATTGGCCCTCGGCTCTCGTAGACCAGAGAATATCAAAGCGAAAGTCGTACCACCTTCCTGCCTTGTAATCATAAATTAATGGGTCTTGGCGTCTGTTATTGAGCCCATTTGATCTTAGTACAATATCCCGTCCTTTGACCGCAACGAACATATCCGGGCCACCCTCAAACCGTTTGAACTGCCAGAAAATATCCACAGACTCTCGGGTATCTACTTCCCAGTTGGCAGGTAGATAGACACTGAACTGGTAACGAAAGTGATCGCCTTGGCTATAACGCGATGCCTGATGGTGCATTGTTGTGGATTCTGCCCTATGTGCATCGTGTGAAATATATTCTTTCGCGTTGGCAATCTTGTGACGAACGGAATATTTACCACCACGCGAAACGGTGCCAGATCGATGAACAGCATCGGTAGCAGCAGGTAAATCCGCCTCGAGGTCAGTGGTGATGTCATCTTTTTCATAGCTGGTAGAAAAGAGAGTGTCCTCGCCATTACTACTACCCATCAAGAGTATCATCACAAGACAAAATAGATATTTCATAATCCGTCAACAGGAACAGGAGAATACCGTAGGCTTGAAAGCACTGCGGCAAGTAGACTACTAGATAGGATACCTTGTGATGATCAGATAAAACATCATACTAGACTATTTCGGCATGCACTTATTCGCAGTCTTTGCTAGTTTGCTTCTCTGTTTATGCCACATCCTGCTGTAGCAACCAGTCCTCAAGGTTTACGTGAACAATGCTGGGCGCACGCAGCAGATTCGTGCGTTTGGGTAGCACCGCAGCCAGCCAGCCGTACTGAACAAGTCTTGAAAGCGTCTGCATTGGCAGTCGTTGCTGGGTAAGTAATGCAACGTTCGCAGCCAGTCGGCCAAACGTCGCGGGTATTATGTTTGGTTGCGGACCGACGTGAATGACTGTTTCTACGCCGCGGGCCAACGTTGCATCAATTGCTTCCCAAAGCTGTTGCGGCTTATCTATCCACTGTGCAATAACCTCCCGCGTAGTGTCGCCGTCATAACTGAAATCACCAGTTGCTAGGGAAAATAGAGGCGTTGAGGGAGTGGTAAATCCGCTCTGAATGGTATGCATCAGAAACTGAGCACGATTGGTTATGTTCCGCTGCCAAACAATGGGTGTATGTAGTGGCGGCCATTGGCCCTCATTGATCCTGACGGAGATGCGTTCTGTGGTGATTTCTGCCTTACGTTCTTTCAATCGGTCAACAGTATCTTTCTGACCGATCAGAAGCATTGAGTTCGGGGCCAAATATGTTGAAACACCGATCACTCCGTCCCCCTCAGCATTGATCTCCTCGCAAAGCCGATGCACACTTTTTCGAGGGATACGTTTTCCGGAGCGGGAAAATAAAATGCACAGGGTGACGTTATCCGCAAGGTCTGCCGCGTCCTTTGACATCATGAGTGGAATTTTGAGCGTGTCAGCCACCGTCAATACGCCGCCGGCAGTCAACGCAGACAATTCACCGAGGCTAAAGCCGTACATCATGTTTGCGTTGACGAGTGAGATGTTAAAGAAGGTTTTGAGGATATCAATTTGTGCCAGTTCCACGGCAACAATCAGTGCGATGGACTCGTGGTACTCCTTCAGGCCTGGTTCTTTTTCAAGTCGAACACGTTCAACAAGGTCGACTGAAGTATTCATTACGTTGGTACAGATTTCACTCGCAGTCCGAAGGTGTCTTTCAACAATCGGTCCGTATTGCGGATGCTGAAGCAGTTCTGGAGTTCTTCCGAGGTTTGTTACGTTATAACCGCGAAAGGCAAAAGCACTCTTGCCCAGTCCTTTGGCTAGCTGCTCGCGACTTACAACCGGTGGTGTTTGAGTGTTTGGGTTCATGTTATGACTGGGTTGTCAGGTCTGAAAGCTGATCGTCCATGCCTTATGTTGCGTCTGCTTTAGTTCATTGGGCTACAGACGACGCGTTGACGAAACAATAGTTTTTTCACGGATCCGGCTTTCCGTGTCGGGTTTCAGTTTTTGGCAATCTCATCCTCAAGCCATTCAAATGCGCCATGCATAAAACGAGTGTTGAGTTTGAGTGTTGCAGAGTCGTTGTTCCGTCTGATGTCGCTAAATAGTTTTTCAATACGTATCGTGGCTTCTTTGCAGTAATAATCTGCGAGTTCAACCGCATTTGCCGCATTGGGTTCACTCGCTTGTAAACTGCCCGCGTACGAGCATGCAGCAGACATGATGAATAATTCTGTTCCTATGTCGACAAAGCGGTTTATCAGCAATTGCTTTTCAGCCATTTTTTTCTGATACATCGCCATTTTATGGAAAAGCGTGCGTGACATTTTCTTGCTGAGTTGCTCCACCTTTCTCATGTGTCGATTAAGTCTCGTATCCATGCCAAATTTTTTTGCAGATATCACTGGTATCCAAAGCTTTGGATACCACAGAGCATAGGTCTTCATCATCTTGAGGAACGCCATGATCTTGCCACCGAGTGACACGCCGGGTTTGAAGAGTGCGCCAATATGCTGGAGATGAAAGTCGAGTGCTTCACGCGCGATGAACAGATGCATTATCTCTGAAGAGCCTTCGAAGATAAGATTTACTCGTGAATCTCTTAACATTCGTTCAATCGCGATGCCTTCCTCGCCCCGTTCGCGGAGCGAATCTGCGGTTTCGAATCCACGGCCGCCTCGGATCTGAAGCGTCTGCTGCAGAAGCTCATAGTGTGATACCGTGTTGAACAGTTTGGCGATGGCCGCTTCCAATCGAATGTCAAAGTGTTTGTTGTCTGCCATGGCGGAAGCGATTTTCCAGACAGCATCCATCGCAAATGTGTCTGATGCTATCTTTGCCTGCTTGCCTGCAATCGTTTCGTGTTCACCGATTGGATGTCCCCACTGGATTCGTTCGTTTGTCCATTTGCGGTTCACTTTCATGCACCATTTACTGTTGCCAGTGACGCCGGCTGGTATCGAAAGTCGTCCGGTGTTGAGTGTCTTTAGTGCGAGACGCAAGCCATCACCTTCTTCCAGAATCATGTTCTCTCTCGGGATCTTGACGTCTGTGAATCGGATCACACCGTTGTAGAGTGATTTGAGTCCCATGAAACGACACCGGTGCATAATTTCGACACCGGGTGTGTCCATTTCAACTAGAAACGCGGTTATCTGCTTCCGTTCTTTGCCCCGCACAATCTTTGGTGGTGTGACTGCCATGACGACGATGACATTCGCCTTGGTGCCGTTCGTGCACCAGAGTTTCTCTCCATTGATGACGTAATGCGTACCGTCTTCCGACGGCGTTGCTGTTGTCGTCATTGCACGCGGATCAGAGCCAGCATTTGCTTCAGTTAGCGCAAAGGCAGAGATAGCGCCGTCACGAAAGCGAGGAAGAAATTTTTCTTTTTGCTCGTCGGTTCCAAACATCAGTAGTGGCTGTGGCACACCAATGCTTTGGTGTGCTGAGAGCAATGCGGTCAGGTTGCCACAGTAACTTCCCGTCAAATGCAAGACGCGGTTGTAGTTTACCTGGCTTAAGCCAAGTCCGTTGTATTGCGTTGGAATCTTCATCGCAAAGCAACCGAGTTCTGCAAGCCCTGCTAACACGCTGTCAGGAATCTCACCTTTCTTATCAACTTCATCAGCATCGTAGTTTGCGTCGAGATAGGCACGAAGTTTTTCAATAAACTCGTCACCAATCTTTTTGTCTTCTTCAGTTTGACTAGGAAACGGGTGGATCAGATCCCATTTAACCTGTCCCTGGTACAAAAGTGCGGCAAAGCTTGGGTGAACCCATTCGGTCTCTCGTGAATCTTCAGCAAATTCAAGTGATGCCCGTGCTTCTTTGCCAAGACTTTTATCGAACATGCTCATAAGTCACCAGTCTCTTTCAGTTGTTCTCTACGTGTTGCCCACAAGTGTCATAGAGCTTTACGGCGGGTAGAAACTCTCACCGGTTTCCGCCATACTCCGCAACAGTCCACTTGGTTCGAATCGATACTGATCAAAACGTGTCTGAAAGTTCTGCAGGTCAGCAACGATGCGTTTCACGCCGACTGAATCTGCATATCGCAACAATCCACCGCGAAATGGTGGGAATCCTGTTCCGTAAATCATTCCCACATCGATTGTGCTGGCAGATTCGACAACGCCCTCTTCTAGACAGCGAGAGGCTTCGTTAATCATGACGTAGATTAGACGTTTTATCGTGGTGTTATCGTCAATCGTAAATGTGGCGGGGCCGCACATACTGCGAGGTTTGCTACTTACCTTCTTCTGTTTGCCCCGGTAGGCATAAAAGCCCTCGCCAGATTTTTTGCCCAACGTTCCTGCTGTATACGTCTTTTTCAATATGTCAGCGACACACATACGCTTGCCATAAGTGGCTTCTAAAATCTGAGCGACGTGATACCCGACGTCGATCCCGACCTCATCAGCAAGTTCCAGCGGTCCCATGGGGATACCGAATTTCTTTACGATCTGGTCCAGTCGCTTCGTGTCGATTCCCTCCTGGAAAAGGTATGCGGCTTCGTTCATATACGGCAGCAGAATACGGTTGACGACAAATCCTTCTTTGTCTTTGACAACAATGACCATCTTGCCAAGTTGCCTTGCGAACGTGACCGCAGTAGCGAGTGTTTCTTGGCTAGTCTTGTCGGTGGTAATGATCTCGAGCAGTGGCATGCGATGGACCGGATTAAAAAAATGAAAGCCACAAACTTTGTCTGGACGGTTTGTGCTTTTCGACATCTCTGTCACTGACAGTGACGAAGTATTGGTAAACAGGCAGGCATCTGGCTGGACTATTTCATCAAGTTCTTTGAAGACCTGTTTTTTGATATCGAGGCGTTCCACAACGGCTTCTATGACAACATCAGTATTTTTGAAGCCTTGGTATGTCGTCGTTGGCGATATCAGGCTCATCTGCGCCTCGACCTGTCCTTTTTTTAATCGCCCTGTTTTCAATAAATAGTTGTAGACGTTGCGAGCAGTTTTCAGTGCAAGAGCGAGGGCCTTATTGTTGAGGTCTTTAATTCTGCAGATGATGTTGTTCTTGGCCAGCAACTGTGCAATACCACCACCCATCACGCCAGCACCAATCACCCCCACTTTTTTTATTTGCGATGCAGCCGGTTTTACATCAGTCCATTGTTTCTTTTTGTAGTGTTCATCAAGGTAGAAAACGTGAATCAAGTTTTTAGAGATTTCTGAGGCGCCGAGTTTTCCGAAACCCTCGCTTTCTATTCGGAAGGCCTCCTCTCGTGATTTACCAACGAGACTTTTGATGGT
>NZNR01000003.1 GCA_002694955.1 Planctomycetaceae bacterium | reverse complement strand
GTGAGACAATGGCCCGCATGTTTGATCCATTTTTTAGTGGCCGAGAGGCTGGGCGTGGTATTGGGTTGGGACTCTCTAAGGCTTTTCGTCTCATCGAGGGCAATGGTGGTCGTCTATCTATCGAGTCCCGGGTTCAGCAGGGAACTATCGTTTCTGTACACCTACCGGGGCCGCAAAGACAGCCTATATCTCCTAGTATCACAAGCCAGTCCTTTGCCTAAAGAAGTAAAATTCGCAAATGTGAGAATCAGACGTATTTTCTCGATGGTCCGACTTGCCGTTGATCGCCGTTGTTCTCTATTCTCCGTAGATGCCACTATTCAATGAAAGGTAGTCGAAGGAATGGCTACAGCTGGATATTTGCAGTGGAACGATGGAGCACGGATGCCCCTATGACTGTTTTTGGACGTAGTGAACCAACTTCTGTTTGGAGTAGTGAGTCGACCAACGGCCCATCCAATCTCAAACAACGGTGCGATGGTGTCAGTAGATCGATGAGCCCAACCACGATAGGCTCTCCGGCTGCGCTATCCGGTTGGCAGTCTAAAGCTGATAAACAGTCCAAAGTTACAGAGAGCCTCGCAGATCTTGCCCTGCAACAAACTGCAAGCTGGTTTATAAAAAACCAAGAAGGTGACGGACACTGGAGGGGCCCGCTGGAAGGGGATACCATTCTCGAGAGTGAGTATCTTCTCATTTGCGGATGGGCGGGCCGTCTTGATCAAAGCACCATGGGTGGGTGTGTTAACCGAATCCTCACCGAACAGTTACCAGAAGGTGGTTGGTCAATTTATCCAGGCGGAGAACCTGACCCAAGTGCCAGTGTAAAGGCTTATCTTGCCCTAAAAATGTGTGGTTGTGACGCAGATTCAGAGCCCATGAAGCGGGCCCGTGATGCGATAAAGAGAGCTGGTGGCCCGTGGGCTGTAAATAGTTTTACTCGCTTTTATTTAGCCCTCCTCGGACAAATTCCGTACTCAGACTGCCCAGCTGTTCCTCCCGAGATGATTCTTCTTCCGGATTGGTTTCCTATTAGCCTTCATCGGGTTTCAGCTTGGTCACGAACAATGATTGTACCTCTTTCATTGATATGGGCCTTCAAGCCGATACGAAGGTTACCGCAAGACATGGGGATTGAGGAGCTCTTTGCAGATTGTGCCAGTGAGACAAGGAGCCGCTCTATAGGCGGGAATGATGCATGGTCCCGATTCTTTCGGATTGTTGACGCTGTGATCAAAAATGTCGATTGCCTTGGTTTCCGGCCACTGCGGCGACGAGCGGTCATGGCATGTCGACAATGGATGCTTGAGCGGTTCGAGGGTAGTGATGGTCTTGGCGCTATTTTTCCACCTATTGTCTGGAGTATCGTGGCACTTCGCGCGATGGGTTGCTCGGATGATTCTGCCGAAGTGTCCGAGTGTTGGAAGCAATTAGAAGGTCTGCTTGAACGTCCGGATGAAAAAACGATTCGTGTCGAGCCTTGTCGGTCGCCTGTCTGGGACACAGCGATAGCCTTACGAGGACTTGCTGAAATTACCTCGCCTTCAACGAGTATTTCCACCAGCATGAGTTCCGCCGTCGATTGGTTGCTTGAGCGAGAAGTTCGGTTTGCAGGTGACTGGTCTCACCGAGTGAAGGCCGTCCCCTCTGGGTGGTGCTTTGAGTACGCGAACCGGTATTACCCAGATGTTGATGACACCGCGATGGTTCTCATTGCGTTTTCATCATGGATGAAGCAACAAAATATGTCAGATGAGGGCATCGCTAGCCGGCGACTGAGTTCTGTAAAAACAGCAACTCGTCGCGGAATTCATTGGCTAACGGCAATGCAGAATAGTGACGGAGGCTGGGGTGCGTTCGACCGCAATAATAACCATGAGATACTTTGCCGGGTTCCCTTCGCAGATCACAACGCAATGATTGACCCAAGTTCACCGGATCTTGCAGGTCGCGTGCTTGAAGCATTCGGAAGCCTTGGCCATCGCGTAGGTGAACCAGTAGTTGATCGAGCGATCAACTACCTTTGTGAGACTCAGGAACCCGACGGAAGTTGGTTTGGGCGTTGGGGAGTCAATTACATTTACGGTACGTGGCAGGCTATCGAAGGACTTCGAGCAGTAGGCGTTTCACAGAACGATCCATTGGTTAGGCGAGGCGCAGCATGGCTCAAGTCGAAGCAACAGGCGAATGGCGCGTGGGGTGAAAGTCCCGCAAGTTACACTGATTCGTCTCTGAAAGGTATTGGAGATCCAACTGCCTCGCAAACAGCTTGGGCAGTTGCCGGTCTTGTAGCCGCTGATGAATACGGTTCTTCATCAGCAATTCGGGGTATTCAGTGGTTGTTGACGACCCAACGACCTGATGGTGACTGGAATGAGACCGCGTTTACAGGGACTGGCTTCCCCGAGGTGTTTTATCTTCGCTATCACTACTATCGCATTTCCTTTCCTCTCATTGCGATCGCAAGGTGGCGGGCCTCGTTAGGTATTGCGGGCACCAAACAGAATCAAGGTCAGTTCGCGGTGCAAAGCAGATCATCAAAAGTGTACGAAGAGGTATTGGCATGAGTGTTCCTGTTGGGCAGATGATGGCGGTGTTGAGGCATGTCGCAGTGCAACGTCTCAGGGGAAATCATAAGTATCCACTTGTGCTTATGCTTGAACCTCTTTTTCGGTGTAACCTTGCGTGCGCTGGATGTGGAAAGATTCAACACCCAAGTGAAATTCTCCGACAGCATCTGTCCCCAGACCAGTGTTTCAAGGCGGTGGATGAATGTGGTGCACCGATCGTTGCCATTCCGGGTGGTGAGCCTTTGCTACACCCACAGATTGAAGAAATTATCGCTGGAATAGTAGCCCGTAAAAAGTATCTCTATGTTTGTACCAATGCGATCAAACTTGAGGAGATGCTTTCACGGTTCACACCATCAAAGTATCTTGCTTTTTCGATTCATCTGGACGGGCTCCGACAGGAGCATGACGCGTCAGTTTGTCGTGACGGAGTGTACGAGATGGCAGTTAATGCAATTCGTGCTGCCAGGAATGCTGGCTTTCGCGTAACGACAAATTCCACCCTGTTTGCCGATGCTGAGCCAGAACGTTGTCGTCAGTTTTTTGACGAGGTGATGCAGCTTGGTGTTGAGGGAATGATGGTGTCTCCAGGGTATTCTTATGAGAAAGCACCCGAGCAGGATATTTTTTTGAGCCGTGAAAGAAGTCATGGTCTCTTTAAGAAAATTTTTAAGAATGCAAAAAGTCGATGGAAATTCAATCAGTCTCCAGTCTTCCTTGAGTTTCTTAAAGGCAATTGGGATCTGGAGTGTAGGCCTTGGGGGACTCCGTCGTACAGTCTCTTCGGTTGGCAAAAACCATGTTATTTACTGGATGATGGATATGCTAAAAGTTTCACGGAACTCATGAATACTACCGATTGGAACTCGTATGGGCGAGCAAGTGGAAACCCACAATGCCAGCAGTGTATGGCGCATTGTGGGTATGAGCCTGCGGCCGTTGAAGCCACCTTCGGGTCATGGAATGGCTTTTTACGGACAGCCCGACTTGCGTTATTCGGTCCTCCGCGGGACCAGCCTGAACCTATCTCAGCCCCTCCTGAAGAACGGCAGGCTCCAGTATTTCCGGTGCTTCCCATAATTGATTCTGTTCCAGCGAAGACTGTGGCTTGAAGTAACTGCCAGGCAATCAATCAGCCGTTGTTTCAAAAGTGTAAAGATCAGTCTTCAGATAAGAGCGTCCGCTGAGCCTCGATTGCAGCACCCCGAGCACCAGCCGTATCCCCATTTGGCATGATCTTAATTGTGATACTTAGTTGCTCTTCTCTCTGGCTTGGCATGCCCTTTCGTACTTCGTCAATGAACCACGCCTGGAAGGCTTCCTCGGTCTCAATGGCGCCTCCTCCAATAATCAGCGTGTCTGGGTCAAATACATTGATCATTTGGTCGAAGAACAGGCCTAGAGCTCGTGCCTGAACCCGAAAAACTGACTGGCACATTTCATCACCATCAGCAGCAAGCCCACGAACTTGAACAGCGGCTTTGGCAGGATCAAGAGTTGCTAATGGGTGGTTGCTATATTTCTGAAGATAATGAGGAAGTAGATTTTTCCTGATTGCTGTCAGCGAGCAGAGTGATTCAAGGCAGCCGTCACGACCACAGTTGCACGGTGCCTTAACTCCGATTAGTTCTGGAAGCATTGTTGTGAGGCTGTCGGTCGGGATCAGAACATGGCCAAGTTCTCCACCAAAGCCTCGGCTGCCAGCGACAACAGTCCCTTTATGGATGATTCCGCCGCCAAGACCTGTTCCGATGATGGCAGATACCGAAGTCTTGTTTGGTTGATTTCCGAAGATAGTTGTATGTCCCCATACGGCAGCTGCGTTCCCGTCGTTTAGATAATGAACAGGAACGCCTAGTATTTTTTCGAGGCCACCACGGATATCAAAACCAGCCCAGTCAGGGTGAACGAAATTTGTTGAACCACGACTGCTAAAGACTCCATCTGCAGTTGCTGGTCCAGGTGTGTCGAGCCCGATCGCAGCAATTTCGCTCCGAACGCGTCCGGCTTTGTTGATGGCTTTTTGCAAGCCATCAACAATTTGCTGCAAACAGATAGCTGGTCCTTCGACACTCCTCGCCGGATGTTCACAAAGATCAGAGATTAGGAAGGTTCCGGTGCTGTCCAGAAGTGTGGAATTCACAGCTGTGCCACCGAGGTCAATTCCTGCAACAAGTGGTCCGTTATTTTTAATGGAATCTGATGTGGTCATTGCCGAGGCTTTTTCCTTCTATCTGAATAGGCTGAATAGATAGTACGTGCTTCCACAAACATAGCGAAATTATCACCAGAGGTTTTAGTGTGAATTATTCCGCATCTATCAGCTCCCGACGAACCCGCCCTACTATGGCGCGAAGCCCCCTGCTTCGTAACATACCCAGTACGTCAGCCAACCCAATTTTTTCAAGAAGATCATCGGGTAGTTCTTCTGCTTCAGTCTGTGGGCGGTCAGCAACTGCCTCCGAGAGAATCGCAACAAACCCCTTTACGGTCGGCGCCTCTTCGGCAACTTCTGCGACAAGACGCATTGAACCATCGCTGATTTCTGGCCAAAGAAATACAGAGGTTTGGCACTCATGGACTCGACGATCTTCATGTTCTTTTTTGTCGAGATATTCAGCGTTCAATGGAGGCAGGCGATTCGCAAAGTCGAGGAGTAATTCAAGTTTTTCTCGAGAGTCCAAGTCAACAAACTCCTCGACAATCTGGTCGATTCGTTCGCTCACTGTTTCCATATTTAAAATCCTCGTAGTCGGAGATTCTGCTTTTGGCTGATGCGTTTTGGTTGCTCTAAGAATTTTGAGTAGTTGTGTTGTCTCCTGTTTCACCGCTAGGCTGTGAGCCCTTGACGATAGGGACGCCGACGCAGTTGCCCCATTCCATCCATGAACCGTCATAATTGCGGACATTGCCAAAACCAAGAAGATATTTGAGAACAAACCACGTGAGGCTGGAACGCTCCCCAATTCGGCAATATGCAATTGTTGGACTCTGGCTCTCGAGATGATTTGCTTTGCAGTACAGCTCTTCAAGGTCTTTGGCTGACTTGAATGTGCCGTCCTCGTTGACTGATAGAGGCCACGGTATATTCACTGCCCCAGGTATATGACCCCCACGCAGAGCTCCTTCATTCGGGTAGTCGGGCATGTGTAGTCTCTCACCGGAGTATTCTTCGGGACTTCGAACATCAACAAGATTTTCACCAGCTTTTTGGTGCTTGAGTACGTCATCTCGAAGGGCGCGAACTGAACGGTCCTGCTCTGGTGCAGAGTAGCTTGTCTTTGGATACGTTGTGCGGTCAGTTGACCAGGCTCGACCCTCCAACTGCCATTTTTTTCGTCCACCATTCATGATTTTGCATCGCGGGTGGCCGTACAGTTTGAATACCCAGAAGGCGTAGCAGGCCCACCAGTTATTCTTGTCTCCATAGAAAATAACTGTCGTTTCATTGCTTATGCCGTTATTTCGGCAGATTTCCTCAAATCCCTTGCGATCGACATAGTCACGAACGACCTGGTCTTGAAGATCTACCTGCCAGTCGATTTCTACAGCCCCTGGAACATGACCCTGGGTATATAGAGCCCGATCCTCATTCGATTCAACGATCCGTACCGTTGGATCATCGTGATGTTCAGCAACCCACTCTGTTGATACGAGGACATCGGGGTCTGCATATTCGGCCATGGAAGCAACTCCTTCATTTATATAAATTTTTCGAAGTAAACTGATCGTAGTGGAAGGTAAGAAGCCCTGCAACGACAGCCGCTAACTCCCCATGCTGGCGATGGTCGTCGCATGAAGTGGGCTGCCGCTGGTTCCATTGCAAGTGGCTCGTCGATCGCTCGACAATGCGTTACGATGGAACAGAGAGCCTGGTATGACCGACAGTTGCGTTGTGTGTTTTCGGTTCAGGCGAGGTTTACGTACTCATAGGAGAATCGATGGGTCCCCAGTTTATTTTTCAGATTACTGATCTCACCAAAAAATTTGGTCAACGTGAACTGCTAAAAGAAATCAATGTAGCCTTCTATCCCGGCGCGAAGATTGGGCTGCTAGGTCGAAATGGTGCAGGCAAAAGTACGCTGATGAAGATCATGGCGGGACTTGATACGGAATATGAGGGCGAGGCACGATTATCAGAAGGATTTAGTGTCGGGTATCTGGAGCAAGAGCCAGAACTCGATGCTGAGAAGACGGTATTTGAAAATGTAATGGATGGAGTGACTCGTTCTCGCGCAGTACTCAAGCGATACGAAGAGATTAATGCCAGCTTTGCTGAGCCTCTTACTGATGAGCAGATGGAGAAACTTCTTGCTGAACAGGCAACTGTTCAGGACGAAATTGATGCAAAGAATTTGTGGGATCTCGACCGGCAAGTGGAAATTGCTATGGACGCCATGAATCTTCCACCTGCAGATTGGAGTGTTACAAACTTGTCTGGTGGTGAGCGGAGGCGTGTCGCGCTGTGTCGTCTCCTTCTCGAAGAACCAGACCTATTATTGCTCGACGAACCGACCAATCATTTAGATGCGGAGAG
>NZNR01000002.1 GCA_002694955.1 Planctomycetaceae bacterium | reverse complement strand
TGGGGTTCAGCCAACCACTCAGTCCGACAAAAAGAATCTGAACTCGTCTAGTGAACACGACTCCTGAATCGACAGTTGAGCCAGCTCCACCTGCAACCGTTTCAGAAACTTCCTCATCATTAGCACCAACTATGCCAAAAACGGCTGCTGACGGTACCGTGTCGATTGTAATCCAGCCGAACACCAATGCTCCTCCGCCACCTGCCGAATTAACACGTCCGTTGAACCCGATCGAGCCGCAGAGTCCATCGGCAGTGAGTTCTCAAGAAGCGATCGCACCTCCAGACAAGACTGCTGCAACGTTGCTACTTGAGCAAATCCTTGAACCACTTGATCTAAGTGAAGTCAACAAGCGTCTTGACCCAGCTCGCAGTGCGACACTTTATGCTAGACCACTACCACTTATCGAGGCGCTTCAGCGGTCTGGAGATCGGAGCCGAAGACTCTGGATAACTCAGGCTTATTGGCAAGTATCACGAGGATATGCTGGTATTCGATTTGCAACTGAAGCCCGAGAGCGGCTTGAGTTCATAGCACCAGGCAGTGACCCTCACGACCAGATGGTTCTTGATGTAGCAAGTGCGGCAGCGGATGCAGATTTAGCAGATGCCCACGCCAAATTGATTGCTGCACAGCAGCAACTCGTTGATCTTGTCAGACTGCCAGTAGGTGAACCAGCTCCATGGCCGGTTGACCGTCCACTCGCAGGATCATATGAAACCCATTTCGCAGCGATATTCGCAACACGGCCGGCTACAGGTCGTATTCGGGCCATCGATCGTATGCTTCCGAGTAAGCATGACGCGGTCGAGGCACGAGCAGTTGCAGTCCTTGCAGCAGAGTCTGCCATGAATCGTGCCGAATCTGATCATGCTCGCGGCAAACGACCGATTGAGGCCGTTGTTGCAGCTCATCGAATGCTTCGCCTACAGCAAGAAGAATTTGCTGAGTCACTCGCAACATACAATCTCGATATCGCGGAATACGCGATGGCAGTCGCAGACACTTCTGTCTCCGACGACAGATATGTATCGATGCTTATTGGAACACCCATCCAATGGAAACCACAACCTGCCTCGAGCGTTATCCCAGCAACTGGACTGCAACCGATTGAACAGGCAACGACACTCTCGAACCCATAACAGTTGAATCACGAAACAATGAATCGAGGCTCATCCCGGCTTGAGCCAGCAGCCCCAGTGAACACCCACTTGGCGACCTGTAGAAGGATGAACTGGTTTCGACAGCAGACATGTCTGGTGTCTCGAGAAAATCAGATCACTGCGACTAGCCTCAGATGAACAAAAGAGCATGCCCGCGACGCTACCTAACCAATCTCCTGACACACCAAAAGATGCGTACCAACCTCTTAAAATCGGTAGCGTAGATGTTGATCCTCCGGTCTTGCAGGCCCCTATGGCTGGCTACACAAACTATGCCTTTCGGCAGGTAGTCAGAGAATTTGGTGGTGCTGGACTTCTTGCAACAGAAATGATTGCGGCCCGTAGCGCCATCTGGCTTGAAACAAATCGAAGCGAACACCCAGATCGCCTGTGGGGTGTGCGGGAAGAGCCCCGGCCGCTTGCTGTGCAGATGTGGGATAATGATCCTGGAAATCTTGCCCAAGTTGGCAAACGACTCGCAGATGATTTTCAGGTAAGTGTCGTTGACCTGAACTTTGGCTGCCCTGTTCGTCAGGTAACTGAAAAAGCCCATAGCGGATCCTGGTTGCTACGCGACCCCGCACGAGTTGGTGAAATTGTTCGCCGCGTTGTCGATGCCTGTGGTGACACTCCTGTTTCAGCAAAAATCCGTCTTGGATGCTCTGAGAATTGCCAAACAGCTATTGAAGTTGCTCAACGTGTTGAAGAAGCCGGTGCAAGTTGTCTTACAGTTCATGGTCGCGTTGCAGCCCAATACTTTAAAGGCGATGCGGACTGGGAAGCTATCCGTCAGGTAAAACAGTGTGTCTCACGCATACCGGTTGTTGGTAACGGCGACATCACCTCCGCCGAGGAGGCTGTTTCACGACTAAAGGATTATGGCGTCGACGGGGTGATGATTGCGCGTGAGTGTCTTTCAAAACCCTGGATTTTCGCACAAGTTGCCGCGATTCTGAGGGGAGAGCCAAAACCGCCTGACCCGACATCTGATGAACAAAAGAGTCTTGTCCTCCATCACTATGATCTTGTGTGCAGCCGTTTTGGTGTAGAGCGAGGTACGCTCCTCATGAGAAAATTCGCATGTTCATACGCGCAAGGCATTCCTGGGGCACGAGATTTCCGAGGCCATGTCTCCCGTGTTACTACTCAGCCAGAATTTCTCGACGTTGTGCGTCGATATTTTCCACAACGCAGTACGAGCTAAAAACGCATTTTGCATCACCCCCCCTTGGCTCCCTGTGACAGCACCCTCATATTCTCATCGCCAAAGTAAGGGGCTGCGTGCGCGAACAAGGGTGGCCTGTCATCCCGGGTCACCTGTCGTCCCGAATGCTTTCAAAGGCAACCTAGCTGGACTTGCAACGATTCGTCTGTGGCCAAGATTGAATAATTCGGTGGCAAGAGCGGTTTTCAGTAGATTTCCCGCACATTCAGTTCCCGAACTGTCGAAAGCCTATAATAACCGTATAGTAGTATGGTAAAGACATCGTACCAAAACACTCATTTCGAAATGCGATAGTGAGAGCAGTTTACTACGTAGCAATGGAGTTTATCTGAATGACACAGCCCTGGATCGAAGGTCGCTTTGAAGAAAATATGGTTTTGACGACGGTAGAGCAAGCTATCAATTGGGCTCGTCAATCCAGCATCTGGCCAATGACGTTTGGCTTGGCGTGTTGTGCTATCGAAATGATGGCTGCGGGTGCAAGTCGATACGATATGGATCGTTTCGGTGCTGGTGCATTTCGTGCAACACCCAGACAAGCTGATCTGATGGTGGTAGCTGGAACCGTGACTTACAAAATGGCGAGCAGAGTACGGCGTCTTTACAATATGATGCCGGATCCCAAATACGTTATTGCCATGGGTGCATGTACTACAGGTGGTGGGCCTTACTTTAAGTGGGGCTATCACGTTGTGAAGGGAGTTGACCTCGTTGTGCCGGTTGACGTTTATGTTCCTGGCTGCCCGCCACGTCCTGAAAGCCTGCTCGAGGGCTTGATGAGAATTCAAGACAAGATCATGGGACAGAAACTTGCCAAGAAGTCAGACGGATCAGGAAAAATCGCGGATGAACTTCCAATACCGCATCACTCTGGTTACGTCGCTTCAGCAGTGAGAGATAGTGGTGAACTTGTTCACAGCCATCAAAAAGTCAAGTCATAGTTCTTCGTTGTGGAACTTTGAGACAGAAAAGTTGTAAGAGGAAAGTTTTGGTGAATTGAATGAGTGAGCGACTAGTAATCAAAAATGTCCATGTTGCTGTAGAGGGTCAGGAAATACTTAAGGGAGTTGACCTGACGATCGGCCGAGGTGAAGTACATGCGCTCATGGGGCCCAATGGATCAGGAAAGAGTACTCTTGGGTACGCTATCATGGGCCACCCTTCATACGAGGTAACAGAAGGAACTGTTGAGTTGATTGATAGTGATGACACAAGTCATGACATTCTTGCCATGGAACCTGATGTACGAGCACGCGCTGGTGTTTTCCTTGCATTTCAACGACCTATGGCCATACCGGGTGTTAGACTTGCCGATTTTCTTCGTCATTCTGTAACGAACGTTCGCAATCCCGACCGAAAAGAGGGTCAGGAACTCATGCCAATGCGAGATTTTCGCAGTGAGCTCAAGAGCAAGATGCAAGAACTATCCATGGACTCTGACTTTGCCCGTCGGTATGTCAATGACGGTTTTTCGGGAGGTGAGATGAAGCGGGCGGAAATTTTGCAACTGGCAATGCTTCGCCCCCGATTCGCTATTCTGGATGAGACAGACAGTGGTCTCGACGCAGATGCAGTACGGCTCGCGAGTGAAAGTATCGCACGAATCGGTGGAGCCGAAATGGGCATCCTGATCATTACTCACCATGAGCAACTTTTAGAACACAATATCCCTCTCCAAACCCACGTCATGCTGGGCGGACGTATTGTTGAATCAGGAGGGCCAGAATTAGCTGCCGAACTGCACAAACAGGGCTATGATCGAATCAGAAAGGCTTACCCCGAGGCTGCCGCGGCTGAAGAGGCCATGGAAGCAGAACGCCGACTTGAAACTACAACATCCTGATACACCCAACACCACGCAAAGGAAATCACTCAATGTCTACTGACACTGGAGAATCTTCGACGCTCGCACTTGGAGAGATCAATAAATACGATTTCCGAACAGATGCACCTACTGTTTTCAAGGCCCGTCGAGGACTTGATCGGGAAATTGTTTCTCAGATCTCTGAAATGAAGAATGAGCCGGCCTGGATGCGCGATTTCCGTCTGAAATCACTCGACATTTTCAACTCGAAACCAATGCCTAACTGGGGCGGAAAGATTGGGATCGATTTTCAAGATATTTTTTATTACCTCAAGCCTGCTGAGCAACAGGGTAAGACCTGGGAAGAAGTCCCAGAGGAAATCAAGAAAACCTTTGATCGTCTTGGAATCCCAGAAGCCGAAAGAAAGTTTCTTTCAGGTGTCAAAGCTCAGTTTGAGAGTGAAGTGGTCTACGGATCACTTCAGGAAGACCTTGCAAAAAAAGGTGTCATCTTCACCGATACTGACACCGCGGTTCGAGAGCATCCAGACCTACTGCGTGAGTACTTCGGCTCCATAATCCCACCAAGTGACAATAAATTTGCGGCACTCAACTCCGCAGTCTGGTCCGGAGGCTCTTTTATATATGTCCCCAAGGGTGTCTCCATCGAGTTTCCCCTTCAAGCATACTTTCGCATCAATGCCGAAAGCATGGGACAATTTGAACGCACATTAATTATTGTTGATGAGGGAGCACATGTGCACTATGTCGAGGGTTGCACTGCCCCCATGTACTCTACCGAGAGTCTACATTCGGCAGTTGTTGAAATTGTCGTTAAGAAACATGGCCGTTGCCGTTATACAACGATCCAAAACTGGGCCAACAATATTTTTAATTTAGTAACAAAGCGTGCACTGGCCTATGAAGGCGGAATGATGGAATGGATTGATGGCAATCTTGGCAGTCAACTTACGATGAAATATCCGGCCGTCTACATGATGGAACCTGGTGCACGTGGCGAAATCCTTTCAATTGCGTTTGCGACAGCTGGTCAGCATCAAGACGCGGGCGCAAAACTTGTTCACGCTGCACCAAATACTTCCGGGCGAATCGTCTCCAAAAGCATCTCGAAAAACGGTGGTCGCTCAAGTTACCGGGGACTCGTTCGTGTTGAACCTGGAGCCAAGAAAAGTCGCTCAAGTGTTGTTTGTGACGCCCTGATTCTTGATGACATGAGTCGTAGTGATACGTATCCATATATCGAAATCGAGGAACAGGACGTCTCAATCGGTCACGAAGCAAGCGTTTCAAAGATTGGAGAAGAACAGTTATTCTACTTAAAGAGTCGTGGTCTCTCCGAGGCTGAAGCCAGCACAATGATCGTAGGTGGTTTTATCGAACCACTTGTTAAAGAACTTCCTATGGAATACGCAGTTGAAATGAACCGTCTGATCGAATTACAGATGGAAGGCTCAGTCGGCTAACTTTCACCTCTCCCCTGATCACACCCATTACGGCTCCATGACGACGACCACAACTCCAGCCTCACTATTCGATCGCGACGCGTTTGACCAATTAATTGCCGAACACCCGCTGCCTGAGTGGGCAAACCAGCAACGACAGTTATGCATGAATCAACTGGAGAAGCTTGCGCTGCCTGACCGTCGGCAAGAACACTGGATGCGGACAGATCTTCGCATGTTTAAGCCTGACCAGTGGGGACTACGGCCCGCATCTTCAGTCAATCTGCCTGCGGGCCTTCTTTCAGCGAAATTCCCTTCGTCAAGCGATCAGTCACATGACGCCCACGTGATGGGAAGGCCTGACTACGCTGGCCATTTTAAGACAATTAACGGCCATGTTGTTCAGAATGAAATTGATCCACAACTTACTGATCAAGGGGTAATCTTCGGTACTGCTGAAGATGTTCTTGCCAGTGATGGCGATATGCTGAAGACTCATTGGCTTCAAATCATCGACTCGAAGAACGACTATTTTGCTGCCCTGCACGGTGCGTTCCACCAAGGCAGCATGATTCTTTACGTGCCCCCTGGCGTTCGCATTGCAGAGCCAATTCATTGCCTTGCTGCCATTGATGACGGTGGTGTCGACACATCACATGTACTTGTTGTCCTCGGAGAGGGCGCTGAGGCTACCGTTCTTACGGAAACCGCCACATGTGAAACCACTGGAGCAGGAACTGGCTTCCACTGCGGTGGCACAGAGATAGTCGTGGGAAAAGATGCTCTCCTGCGAATGGTAAATATTCAGAACTGGGATCGCGGAGTGTGGCACGTAGCTCGTCAAAAGGCAGTTGTTCACGAAAACGCCAAACTACAATGGACACTTGCGGCACTTGGTAGCCGGCTATCTCAGGTAGCCCAAGATGTCGCACTCGTCGGAAAGAATGCAGAGGCTCAGGTTAATGGGGTGATGTTTACCGAGGGAAAGCAACAGCTTGTCTACAACACACTTCAGCACCACGAGGCCCCGTCCTGTCACAGCGACCTCCTCTACAAAGGAGCTCTGCAAGACCGCAGCCGTCTTGTCTGGCGCGGGATGATCAAAGTTGACAAGGTAGCCCAAAAAACAGATGGCTACCAGCGAAACGATAACTTAATGCTTTCTGAAGCCGCACGGTCCGACTCAATCCCTGGTCTTGAAATAGAAGCAGATGATGTCCGCTGCACTCATGGCGCAACTAGTGGTCGGGTTGATGAGGAACAGATCTTTTACGCACAAGCACGAGGACTCTCAGCGGACGAGGCCGCAAGACTCGTTGTTGCTGGTTTTTTCCAGCAGGTCTTCGACCGCATTACAATTGCATCTGTCCGAGAGGCACTGGCAGCAGCTATAGGAAGCCGCATCCGTAGAGTCTCTTAATCCAACAGAATTTTTATTTACAACGCTCACCAAGAAGCATTTCTCTCATGCCAGAATTCATTCATGCCGCCAATGTTGGCGACGTCACAGACCCCGGGAAAATGCTTGTCGAAATTGATGGAGAAATGATCGCCCTGTTTCATGTAGGAGGTTCTTTTTATGCCATCGATGACGTTTGCACGCACGACGGAGGCCCTCTTGTTGACGGTGACCTCCAGGACTACACAATCGCATGCCCGCGACACGGTGCAAAATTTGACATACGCACTGGCTCCGCTCTTTCGATGCCTGCTATTCGTCCCACGTTATCGCATGATGTGAAGGTTGAAGACGGGAGTGTGTTTGTACGAATTCGAGAGACTGGCTCAGGGCCAAACGGAAACCCCATGCCATCAACGACACTACCAGCTACAACTGCACACACAAATCCACCCCAGACGGCAGCCACGAACACGAGATCAAACAATGACGCAGCAACTGAAACTGCAGACAGGCCGCCAGTTGAAGGCCAAAGCCTGACAAGCCAATCCCTGTCGGAAGATCTTGTTCGTGAATTACTGAAGCAAGTCAAGGACCCTGAATTATTTGTGAACATTGTTGACCTTGGTCTTATATACGATGTTTCGTTTAGTCCATCATCTGACGAATCGAAACAACTTGTCTCGATCGACATGACAATGACAAGCCCAGCCTGCCCTGCTGGACCACAACTGATCGCTGACACCAAACGTGTTGTTGGCACGCACGAAAAAGTTGCCGACGTTGAGGTGCGGATTGTGATGGAACCACCGTGGACACCAGACCGTATGACCGATGATGCCCGCGATCAACTGGGGATCTTCTGATCACTCCTATAACTGATCTTCAGCATGCGTCTCTTACTTTACGAATGGTGCTGCTCAGGCGGAATACAAAGTGAACTTGCTCACGACATTCTGCAAGAAGTTTCTATTGAAGACTTCCTGAGGGAAGGCCGCCTCATGCTCGAGGCATTCACGTCAGATGCTGAACAAAATACAGATCTGGATATCACTGTGATGGTTGACTCAACGCTTCCAGTGACAAAAGCCCCTCAGTTTTCGAAAAATGTTACTGTTGAGAAAATAGCTCCCAGCAAGAGCCAACTATCTCTTCTCACCATGGCCGCCGAGGCAGACCTGATCATCCTGATCGCACCAGAAACTCATGGCGTTCTGCTTCAGACCATCAACACTGTCGAGCAAGCAGGCTTTGGAAACAAGCTGATTAATTGCCCAACACCCTTCATCAAGGCTGCGAGCGACAAGGAGATAACCTGCAGAATGCTCTCAGCGGCTGGTATCCCGACACCAGCCGGTCGCACAATAGCCACGGGTGAAAGCTTTCCGCATGGCTTCCGGCTACCTGCTGTCCTCAAAGCTAGAAGAAGTGCTGGATGTGACGGCCTAACAATAATCCATAAACCCACCGATTTCTCTGCGCCACGAACAGACTCACGGCTCGAGTGTCATATTTCAGGCATCCCCGTTAGCGTCTGCTGCCTCTGTGGAACTGACTCAATCGTTCCACTGCTGCCATTCGAACAAGTGTTTACTGAGGAATCGCATCCGGTTTATATAGGCGGTCGCGTCATTCATAATGATTTTCATACTCGAATGCATTCTCTTGCAGTACGATCAATCGAGACTCTCAATAAAACAACACAATCCAAAGCCCGTGGCTGGGTTGGAGTTGATATGATTCTGGGTAGTTGTAACGACGGGCATGACGACCGGGTACTTGAGATCAACCCTCGTCTCACCACCTCTTTTGTTGGCCTGTCAAGAGCCCAAGAGAGAGGCCTGACCCGGCTGCTTCTCGACATTGCAAAAGGCAGAGAAGTACACGTTACACCATGGAACATAGAAGCCTCTGAATTTTCATTGGCGTAACACTGACACTTTTTGATTGATGGTTTTCAAGCATGTCACTAACGTCCATCGATTCATGCCTGGCTTTTGATATTGGAGGAGCCAATATCAAAGCTGCTGACGGCCAAGGGTGGTCATATAGTGAACCTTTTGCCATGTGGCAGGAATGGAAGCGACTTCCTGATGTCATCGCGCATATCATGAACCTGTGCCCTGCGTCCCATTATGCCGCGACCATGACAGGTGAGATTGCCGACTGCTTTGCAGACCGCAAAGATGGCGTCAAGCATATTATTGAATCGTGTTCACTTCCGGCTGGAAGAAAAAACTTTTTATTTTACAGCGTTGATGGTTCACTTCTTAGCGCGACCGAGGCTTCGCAACAGCCGCTCCAAGTTGCTGCTTCAAACTGGCATGCTTTGGCTCGCCTCGCTGGCTCACTTGCCCCTTCGGGACGAAGTTGGCTCATTGATATTGGCTCAACGACTACTGACATTGTTCCACTGGCATGCGGACAGCCAGTTCCTCAGGGAATGAATGATTGGGACAGGCTCCTCTGCGGTGAACTTGTCTACACGGGCATGGAACGTACACCGGTACCTGCCCTTAGGCAATCACTTCCCCACCGTGGCACCACTAGACCAATTGCCTGTGAATGCTTTGCGACTTCACAAGACGTCTGGCTACTCCTTGGCAATCTGCCTGAAGACAAGAAATCAAACACCACAACCGACCACAAGCCGGCCACTAGGGATGCGGCTCGTATCCGAATAGCTCGTTCCATGCTTCTTGAGCCAGCCTCTTTTACTTTTGCGGATGCGATCGAGGCAGCAACGGCTATTGCCGACTCCCAGACTCGTTTAATTCAAAATGCGATAGGGCAAATGATTCAGAATCCAGCTCCAGACGACAGCATCGTACTTAGTGGACAAGGCGAAGTATTAGCAAAAAGGATCCTTGATCATATGGACTGGACTCCGTGCACAGTGTCACTAAAAGACGCGATCGGTGCCGATTTGTCTCGTGTTGCTCCTGCCCATGCCGTAGCAATGATAGCGCAGCGAAGATTATGAATACAATTACACCACAGAAGAATCCATGGGAATGGGAGCATGGCTGGCTTCGTCAATCACATGACAAAAGCAAAAAGGCCAATGTTGTCATCAAAGTCGGTGGCAGTCTTTTCTCCACCTCTGGATGGCAACATGCTGTTCAATCCCTAATTGCAGATGAAGCACTAGCCAATCATTCGGTTGTTGTCATTGCGGGTGGAGGTGCTCTTGTAGACGGACTACGACTTATCGACTCAAACAGTTCACTGCCGTCTCCTTTGATGCACGGACTTGCACTTGAAGCCATGGGAATCACAGCACAATTTCTGGCGTCAACATTGAAATTACCACTACGCGACGAAGTGGGAGCTGACTGTCCTTTCGTACTCAACATGAGAAAGTGGGGCGCAGCAGCAAATGCAATTACCACGCTTCCGCATTCATGGAAAACAACGAGTGACTCTATTGCAGCTGCTGTCGCCTCGGCAACAGGGGCTGGATTACTGCTAGCAAAGAGCATTCCGCCACCGACGCCTGATGTTGAAAGCCTTGCGTTCAACGGATGGGTGGATCAGTATTTCCAGACAGCGTGTATCGCATTAGAAGACATTCGCTGGGCAGCACCGAAACAATAAAAAAAGGCCATCAGACTCCCAGAAAACAATCGCTGCCGCATGGAGACGTTTATTCCCAGCAAATACCAGACTCGGGTCGAGATGCCACTGCCAGCTTCCGTTCAGAGCCAATGTCTTGAGCCTCGACAACTTCCTCAAGGAAAGCCCATGGTTGGAACTGCACACCTCCAGAGGCACTGAGAATCCATCGACTCCCTCGCTTCATACCATGCGCGACTGTTGGCACCTGCTTTGGCACTTCATAACTCGAGAGTTGCACCAGAGAAGCGTCCTTCAACAGCGAGAGATCCAATCCCGCCCGATCGGCAAGCTGCCTGCTATCAATTAAAGCTGCAACAATTGCCAGATCAACACAATTTTTTAATTCGTTGAATACAGGTTTACGCGATGCCAGT
>NZNR01000001.1 GCA_002694955.1 Planctomycetaceae bacterium | reverse complement strand
GCAAACACCATCAACAGGATCGATATCTACCATGATGGGAGGCAAGAAACTGCCAGTTGAGATAGCGTGAACATGCGCTGTGTGATGGAGTAATTTTGCTTCTGGACTTATTCGTGGAACACGGGGTGGTGCAGGTGATGGCTCGTAGATGCGCGGGATTGTGGTGTTCGTAGAGGGAATTTGCGGTGCGTTGGAGGTTGACTGAATCATCGGTTCCACCACATTTTTTTTCTTGGGAACGCTCATAGGATGACCACGCCGTGGAGTTCTTAGGTTGTTTGAGAAACCCGTGGTTTTTGGAAGAATTCTGGGATAAAGTCAAGAGTGCTTTAGTGTGGGAATTTCCTGAGAATACAGTTCATTAATCGGTCTGGAGAAGAGGCTTAGATGCAGGTTGACTCACCTGCCTGATTAGCTTTACCAAGTTATATCGAGCGATGTTCGTCTCTATTTGCTCGTTAAAAAAATTTTGCAGGACTGTAATCTCTATGAGCAAAAGTTCTACGAAATAAATTTAATAGGCTTCACAGGAAATCATTCATTCAATCGATGCTCAATTAAGTCCAGGCAATTAAGCGATAAGCAGTAGGGGTTTCATAAGACACGTAAGAGATTGCATGCAGTTTTAACCATGAACTCAATAAATAATTCTCTTGTTTACGATGGGCACGCATATGACGCGTTTGTTGTTATCCATAATCCTGACTTTAATGCTGGTTTTAGTGTTCTGATGACCTATGCGTTGAACGGTGTTCGGCAAGCTTTGGCGAGGAACTGGTTGCCGGTGATCAACTTTGATAATTCGTGCAACACTTTTTTCTATGATCCAGAACGAGGAGAAAATATTTGGGAGTATTTTTGGGAGCCCGTCATGGGTGTCTCATACGATGACCTCCTGCTAAAAAAGGCAAACGGAGATATTGGTTCGGATCAAATCAAGCGGTTTAAAGACCAGCAGATCTTTGATTGGCATAATTCGGATCCGGACAGAATTGCAACGTTCTGGCTCCATGAAGAGCCAGGTGATCCAATAGAGTGGATGCGCAAGCACCGAGAAATTGGCCGTTACTATGTTGCCAATTTCATCAACGTGCGGCCGGAAATCATTAGTAAAGCTGATGCGTTTGCCAGAGAACGCTTTGATGGATCGTTTTTATTCACTGTTCATATTCGTGGAACAGACTGGTCGTACGCAGAGCCCACCAATCACCAGCGATATTTTGATCGGATCAGGCAGATAATTGCAGACCGAAACCTTGATAAATTTCAGGTGTTTCTTGCAACTGATCAAACTCAATTTGTGGATATTTTTCAGGAAGAATTTGCGGATCGCTTGGTTTCGTATGACAGTGCGAGGGGAGAAAGTTTCATTGCTCCATTTAAGTTACGTGATGTGCCTCCCTACAAAAAAGGTGAGGATGTGCTAATAGATATTCTTCTTCTGGCAAAGGGAAATCATCTGTTGAAATGCGCTGCGTCAGTTGGTGAATATGGTGCCTGGTTCAATCCAGATATTGAAATGACTGACTTTGGGGTTGAAAGCAAATTCATCAAGAAGAATCATTTCTTGATCTCAACAGGTTTTGAAAAACTTGGCTTGCTCGAGTCACCTCTCCAAAAATTTTTCGTGGCGATTTCTCGTCGCTTAACAAACTACCTTGAGTCTGTGGTGTTCAAATTCGATCAACGGGCCTGGGCTCACCCAAGGATTGCCCTTGCATACGGTCTTCGATACCTCTTCTCCTATCTTCCGCGGCTCTTGGTGAAGCGTTTTTTGAAATTACTGCGTGTACTACTAATAAAATTTCCTTCACGAATCCTAAGGGTGTGCTTCCAGGTAAAACATGATTAACAAATTCCAATCGATCTCATTAATCACAGCAATACCTCGTTGACAGAATTTGCACGCCATAGACGCAAACGCTTTAAACGAATGACACCAGAAACGGTGAGGCGGGATTCATTCAGTTCGCCGCTCAATAAGCGTTTTAGAAGAAGGGAGTGGGCGAAGAGGGATTCGAACCCCCGACCCCCTCGGTGTAAACGAGGTGCTCTAACCAGCTGAGCTATTCGCCCTAATTCTCTTAAGTGTAACGCACAGTTTCGTGTCCGGCAGTCCCCTCCCGTAAGACCATGATTTTTCGCTCACTTCGGCTGTGTTGGGGCGTCTGCTGCGACAGGTTTGGGTGGGATAACTGTCCGGATTCCTAGTTCCGTAAGTTGTTTGGTGTCAACGGGCCCAGGTGCTCCTGTCATTAAGTCACTTGCCCGCTGTGTTTTCGGGAAGGCAATTACGTCACGAATTGAATTGAGCTTGCCAAATAGCATGACCCAGCGATCGATACCAAGGGCAATTCCACCATGCGGAGGAGCACCACTTGCAAGTGCATCAAGGAGGAAACCAAAGCGTTCCTGAGCAATCTCAGGGGAAATTCCAAGGAGATCGAAAACCTTTTGTTGGGTCGACCGATCGTGAATTCGAATCGTTCCACCCCCTGCCTCAGAACCATTGATCACAAGGTCATAGGCAATTGCACGGCACGCTTCTGGGTTCGACGTAAGTTTTTCGATGTCTTCGGGATGAGGCGCAGTAAAAGGGTGATGCATTGCAGCCCAGTTTCCAGTTTCCTCATCACGGGCAAACATCGGGAAATCAATAACCCACGATACATGCATCGTATTTTCGTCATACAGTTCGAGCTCTTTACCAAGATGTTTTCTCAGCGCGTGCAGAGTCTTGCATGTGATTTCAAAACTGTCTGCTGATATGAGCGCGAGATCACCGGGTTTTGCTGAAAGTGATTTGCAAATATTTTCAGCTACATCAGAGCCCAGATTTTTGGCGACCGGCCCGGTCCATGCTCCAGAAGAATCAAGCTTGAGCCAGACGAGACCTTTTGCGCCGGCTTCGACCGCCATCGCTGTAAGGCCATCGAGGTCTTTTCTAGAAAACTTATCTGCAGCATCAGAGACTAAAATTCCTCTGACTCTCCCGCCTGACTCCACTGCACCCTTAAATACACGGAAGTCACTGTCCTTCGCGATCTCCGTGAGATCAACGATCTCAAGGCCGAAACGCATATCCGGAGCGTCATGTCCATACCGTTCCATGCATTCTTTCCATGTGAACTGCGGTAACGGAAGCGTGATATCCAAGTCGAGAATGTCTTTTGCGGTCTTGACCACAAGGCTTTCAATGACGTTTGTCACGTCATGTGCCTCGACAAATGACATCTCAACGTCGAGTTGCGTGAACTCGGGCTGTCTGTCGGCTCGTAAATCTTCATCTCGAAAACATTTGGCGACCTGCACATAGCGGTCAAATCCAGCAATCATCAAAAGCTGTTTGTACAGTTGAGGTGATTGCGGTAACGCAAAGAAAGCACCGTGTTCGAGTCGGCTGGGTACGAGATAGTCTCGGGCTCCTTCCGGAGTGCTTCTGCCAAGCATCGGGGTTTCGACATCAACAAATCCGAGTTCATCAAAGTGATCTCGCATTATTTTTACAATGCGGCTGCGTAATAATAAATTGTTCTGCATATCAGTGCGACGAAGGTCGAGCCACCGATTTTTGAGACGCACCTCTTCGCCAGGCAGTTCCATCGCTCCTGGTTGAAAGACTGGTGTTTCTGCTTCATTGAGAATTTCTAATGCACTGGAGACAACTTCGACTTCACCAGTGTCAAGCTTTGGGTTTGTTGTTCCCTCTGGTCGTCTTCCAACACGGCCGGTTGTAGACATAACCCATTCTGGCCGTGCTGCCCGAGCACGTTCCATGACGCTTGCTGGTGCGTCAGGCCCTATCACAACTTGCGTCTTACCCCAGCGATCTCTCAAGTCGATGAAGATGACACCTTTGTGGTCACGAACACGGTCTACCCAACCACACAGTGTTACAGTTTCGGTGAGATGGCTTGGGCGTAGTTCACCGCAGGTATGAGTGCGTAACACGGTGCAATAAGCCTTTCAAAAGGGGTCAAAATTTTGAACACAATGGTGGAGGGGATGGGTCTTCACTGAAAAAGGCATTGTCCGCGATCGAGACCGTTTCTCAAGGTCACGCACTAAATTTACATTCAGGGGACTTGATTGCACATCAAAAAAGCTACTAGTCCGCAGACTTTTGGAAGAATCCGGTGTAAATGGCAAGGCCGATAGTGAGTAAGATTGAAAGTCCTAGAAAGAGTGCTGCTATCAGCATAAGGACTCTGTTGTTCGTGAAAAGTGAGACGAGTCCAAGGATGACAAAGAGCAGTGACACACCAACGGCTGAAAGGCAGAGTCCCGCCTCTATTTTGTCATTGAATTTGAGTAGCGACATTTTTCAACCGCCGAGAATAAAGATAAGGGAAAGTTGTGTATCAATCTCCAAAAAATGACTGATTCTAGCAATTCTGCATCAAAGCATTTATTAGTCATCGGGGAGGCTGCACAGCATTTCGCCCAACAGAAAAAGCAAGCTCCAGTTGTTCGTCACTTGTGTCCCCGCCCATTTCTCGGAACATCATGCTGGGTTGGATGTCACGATTGTGTTGATACTTATCACTCGAATACTCAGTGATTGCACCTGTGATCTGATGGAAGAATATCTGACAGATGGGAACACCGGGGTAGATCTTGACCGGTTGGACTGCAAACATTTCCAGTGTCCAGTATCCAGCAAAACCAACATCACCAAATCCAGCAGTAACATGTACAAATAAACCAAGCCGGCCAATTGAACTACGGCCCTCAATCATTGGAACAAGATTATGCGTTTCTGTTCGCTCAACAGTTCGCCCAAGATAAAGCTGGTTGGGAGTCAGAACCAGACCGTCTTCTGGGATTTGCACTCGATCAACTCGATTACTCTTTCGCATATCGAGAACAATTTCTTCATAGACAAGCAGTTCGTCGTGAAGTGAAAGATTGTAGCTATTCGGATTTAACCTTTCTTCATCAAATGGATCGATATGAATGTTGTCGCCAAGTTGTTTCCGGATCTCGTGGCCTGAGAGAATCATTCGGGTTTTCCTTGCGAAGTGCGGTGGCTGGGTCCGCGACGTAGAGTGAGGTAAAGATTTCCCACAAACGATTTTGATTGTAAGGATTTGATGAGAAAATGTCTGGAAAAAAATGTGTCACTGTAAATTTTTCAGATGCCTCGGGAGTCCCACTCGTGGGCAAAGGTCCTCAAGTCCGCATCCATTGCAGCGAGGTTTGCGAGCAAGGCACGTGCCCCTGCCATGCTGAATCAATCGGTGGCTTATGGCAACCCAATGATTTCTAGGGATTTCCCGTATCAGGTCTCGTTCTGCCCGAATGGCATCTTTTGCTTTTGTCAGCGCGAGTCGACGAGAAATACGACCTACGTGTGTATCAACAACAACACCTTCAGCCAAACCAAAAGCACTCCCAAGGACGACGTTTGCTGTTTTTCGGCCGACTCCTGGTAGAGATATCAGTTCCTCAACCGTTTGAGGAACTTTCCCGTCAAACTGATCAACGAGTTTATCGCAGCAACCATGAATGTTTTTGGCCTTTGCTCGATAGAATCCTGTTGTTTTCACTGCATTTTCAAGTTCTCGAATGCTCGCTGCTGCCATTTTATGAGGGTTTGGCCAACGTTTGAATAAAGAGGGGGTCACCATATTCACCCGTTTATCTGTACATTGGGCCGACAAAATTGTCGAAATGAGTAGTTCGAAGGGATTTTTAAACCTGAGGGAGCAGTCTGCGTCGGGATAGAGTTCCTCAAGGCGCTCCACAATCTTGAGCGCACGCTCTCTGCGTTGCAGTCGACTCTCCCTGCTTGGCACGATATGGCTACGCGAGTTCTTTGAAGACGCCTCTGATGTCGATTTCGGTCTCATTTCGTGCTCCAGAGTACCATGAGGCTTCGCTCTCGCCATGTCGATGCTAGGATTTACATAGCTTTCCGGTTTTGGCGTCGTGGTTGCTTCATGGGAGGTCTAATGGTCTCTGAATTAGTTGATCCTTCAGAATATGATCCGCTTTACCTGGCGGGTGTACTAAAATTTAATGAGTGCGACTATTACGAGTGTCACGAGGTCTGGGAAGAGTTATGGACGGAGTACCGTGGTCCGGCAAGAAAATTCTATCAAGGTCTCATTCAGGCGGCTGTTGCCTTGTACCACTTTGGCAATGGCAATATACGAGGTGCACGAAAGCTTCATGGCAGCGTGCATGGGTATCTTGAACCGTATGGCGCGTATTACCTCGGACTGCACCTCGATGCATTTCTCGAAGCATTTGATGAATGTCTGAAGGAAGTTGCTGCAAGCACCGAGGACTTTCCAAAGATCGAACTCGATCCAGAAACATTGCCAGAAATTCATCTTGATCCACCACCACTGGCTGATGGAGGTGATGCCAATGGATGATGATTCCCTCGCATTCTCGCCTGATAATTTTTCCGGATTCGCACGACTCTTTCCGCTCCCAAATCTCATCATGTTTCCACACGTGATGCAGGCCATGCATATTTTTGAGCCTCGATATCGTTCGTTGTTTGAAGAGGCAGTCGCCGATGACAAACTCATTGCGCTGAGCGTCTTGGCGCAGGGGTGGGAGGTTGATTACGAGGGTCGTCCTGCTCTTGAATCAATGGCATGTCTTTGTCGAATAGCAACGTATCAGCGAACTCCGGAAGGGACCTATAATGTGTTGCTTCTGGGAGTTCGTCGAATCCAACTGCAGGAAGAATTGCCACCAACCAAGCCTTTCCGCGTTGCAGAAGCGAAGATTATCGAGGACTACGTGGCATCGCATCACTCGGCTGAAGAGATCAAAGGCTTGCAGCAGCAATTGCTAGTAGCGTTCAAAAGTTCTATGCCAAAAATCCCGGCTTCGTATGAGCAGATCGACGAACTGCTTGGTAGCCAAATTACCTTGGGAATGCTTGCTGATATTGTCGCCTATACAGTCGATCTTAACTCAAAGACAAAACTTGCACTCCTGAAAACAAGCAATGTCCTTGATCGTGTGCAAGTTCTTCTACGTGCACTTGGTAGAGGTGGTGATTCAAGCAAAACCAGGCGAACGTTTCCTCCGGCCTTTAGCGCAAATTAAATTGTTCGTAGTTTGCTGGGGCTCAGCTACTTGCCTGTTGATCAAATGAGCAGCAATAAAGATTAGTTGCTGCGGGTTCTCCCGCACTGAGAAAAACATAACTAAATAAAAATTGATTATGTTGCGTGGAT
>NZNR01000118.1 GCA_002694955.1 Planctomycetaceae bacterium | reverse complement strand
GACTGCGCGTGCAAACTGNCGGTTGTCAGGAGCTGTCAGCCAGGCGGCNAACTGTGTGCGGCCGTCACTATTTTTGTGCTGCTCCGGTATCTTGCCCCACANTACTGCAGGATCAACTTTCTGATTGGGTGCCCCATTATCGTACTGGTAGTCATGAGGCAATTTGAGCGGTGTCGGCCTGAAATTNACAGACGTCGTATTCAGCCTNAGAAATTGAACAGTAGCAGTTGAGACTTCCCTTTTCTTACGGGCCTCGTTCAGGTCCTTCGCGAGCTGCCTCGCGTTTCCTGCCTGCGCCTGCATGCCCATGCCCATCATTGATGACATGCCACCACCACCCTTGCCAGCAAAAACACGATCACGNGTACCGCTTGTCAATGCAGCAAGTTCGTAGAACTGTTTCTGGGTCCACTTGTCGAAAGGATGATCATGGCANTGCGCACATCCAATTTGNGTACCAAGGAATACACGNACTGTATTGTCGATGTATGGCAGTGCCATGCCTCGATCCCGCAGCTGGTAACCGGTTGCTGGGTTGTCCCAGATTTTGCCGTCTGCTGTGAGCATTGAGAATACCCACTTATCGTAAGGAGTATTTTCAGCAATCGATTGTTTCACCCAGTCCATGTANGGTTCAAAAACAAGNGTGTTTTTATCGGGTCGCTCTTTCAGGCGAAGGATATCTGCCCAGAAGTTGTAGAAATGGCTGACGTAGTCGGGGCTGGTTAAGAGATCGTCTACAAGATCAAGTCGCTTCTGTTGGCTGGATTTACTAAGAAATGCTTTGACTTCATCAAGCCTTGGAATTCGACCACCAAGGTCAAGATAGACTCGCCTTACAAATTGTTCGTCGGTAAGTTCTTCACCAGCAGAAATACCAGCCTCAGACCATTCACTTTCCAAAATGGAGTCAATGGCGCCCGCTGCATCCGTGACATTCTTTCGAGCGGTGGTATCCCGATCAATCTCTTTGACAGAGAGTATTTGACCTTTTGGTTTTTCAATAACGGCTTCTGGCAGTCGAATCGGCGGAGGGGTCCATTGCTTTTGCGACTGCTTTGCTGCCTGTAATCGTTTTTGCATGGCAGCACGTTTTTGCATAGCAGCACGGGTTTGTGCATGTGCTGTATCAGCAATGAAAGGTAACGAAAAAAAGGAGAAGACAACGAGAAGACCTGTACGAGTCAGCCTGTTGCTCAGCTGCAAGTAACTTTTCAAATGTAANAGAGAGTTGTTCATGTGAACGGTCCTTCCAGATGTCTGTTCAATAAGCTGGTGAGCCACAACGCATTGTGGCTCACCAGTATTCTTCTATTCAAGGAGATAATAGGCAAGACAGCAACATGGTTTCTAGGTAGAACAGTGCGTCAAAATTCCTAAAAAATCTCACAAATTTACAGAATTCTTACTCTTTACTTCTTTTTCTGACCCATCTTNGCNAGGCCGGCTTTCATTTCTTCGAGAGTGACTTTTCCATCTCCATCTGCGTCGAGTCTCTTGAAACGTTTTTCTGCGCCTTCTAGCTGCTTGTCCTTCATGCCTTTTTTGAATTCATCAAGAGTAAGAGCCCCGTCACCATCGGCATCTTTCTTTTCAAACATTTTGGCTGGGTCAGGCTTTTTCCTTGCCTTTTCTTCAGCCTTCGCAACGCCGCTCACTGAGACAGACAATGCAAGGCAGGTAAAAGCAATAAGTAAACATGTCGTTACGATTCGCATAGGTCACCTTTAGTTGTGTTTATACGGGGGGGAATCCAAATCCCAAAAACCCCAAAAGATCAGCGTAACAGAGAAAGTCGCTTTACCAAAATGTGTTGGTTGTTTGACCTTTGTGGGCCGAGATCAACCCTCTGAGCACTTCGCTTTTGGCAGCACGACGCTCTTTCTCTTTAACGTCCTGATGACCGAAAAGTTTCTATGTTCTGAAACGCGTTGCGGAGACGCTTCAAACCTTCGTTGAGCAATTCGGGTGGACACCCACAATTGATTCTTAGAAATCCTGGGCTTCCGAAATCATTTCCATTCGATGGGCCAATCCCTGCTTCTTCACATGCCTGTTGAGGATGCTGCCTGCTGGGCGGTTGAGAAGCCATCCACTCTCTGCAATCGAGCCAGAGAAGGTAGGTTGCCTGTGGTGAAATACATGAGATACCANGTATCTGTTCAATAGTTGCAAGAGCACATTCTCGATTAAACCGTAAAACCTGAATGAGACGTTGTCTCCATGGATCACCATCTCGCCATGCTGCTTCTGATGCTGCATAGCCGAGCGGGTTCACCATNGGCACAAGNCCACTGCCAGCCTGNCGCCACTGCTGTCGNAGNCGTTTNTCAGGAATGATCGCTGCAGCACAGCCAAGTCCGGCNATNTTCCATGTTTTTGATGCAGCGACAAATGTTATTGCTCGCTTTGNAGCTGGATGATCCAAGCTGGCAAATGGAATGTGTTGGATGTTCTCATCAAGAATGATGTCATCCCAGATTTCATCGCTCACAACTGCAACATTTTTTCTTTCGCAGATGTCAGCAATATGAAGGAGATCCTCTTTGTCAAAAACCATTCCTGTCGGATTATGAGGATGGCAAAGCCAGAAAATCTTTACATCTGGGGTAAGAGCTGCTTCAAATTCNTCCCAATCAATCGTCCATCGCTGCATAGCAGGGTTTGCATGCATGGGGATTTGCACACATCGTCGNCCAGCTAANTTTGGAAGAAATAAAAATGGTGGATAGATCGGCGTGAGTGTCGCAATACCGTCGCCAGGTGCAGATAACAAGCGTGCNGTGATAGATAANCCAGTNACNATTCCTGGCACACCAAGTATCCATGANGGATCAATCGTCCAATGATGTTGCTCTTTGAGGTGNTCTGTAAGCGTCGAGCGGAACGTTTCTGTGTCATGGGTATANCCAAAGACACCATGGTCAGTCCTACGATGAATAGCATCGAGAACGACTTGAGGTGACTGAAAGTCCATGTCAGCAACCCAAAATGGAAGAATCGTTTCTCCCGAGGGTGTCACCTGTCCGGCATAGCGATCCCATTTCTCAGAGCCTGTCGCTGTCCGGTCTGGACAGGTCAGGAATTCAGCAGGGAGATCCTCATATGAATGTTTCATGACACTATCGTGACGAACATAGATCAGTAAAACCAGTCCTGCTACCGATGAACTTTTTCTTGCTCAAAAATCTGCGTTGTCGAATGGTATTCTATTTTACTTGCATGCTCTTCGAGGCATTCGATTCAGATTGAGATCGGGCATAGCGTAANNCTTCNATGNTTGTTTGAACATTTTGGAAAAAGGTTTCGGTCATGACGAAAGAAACAATAGTGGCTCACTTCTGCACCAAACTATCAATAATTTTCATGGTAAGCCTGCTGTTCTGCGGANGAGCTGCCGGTGCCAACGCACCAGTCATTACTCATGGCCCACTTCTTGGCGAAGTGACAAGCACAAGTGTGCGAGTCTGGGCTCGTACAAATGAGCCCGCAACGATTGAATTCCGTTATGGAAAAGACAGCGCATCATTAGATGGTCGTTCAGATACGATCCAAACTGAGTCAAGCCATGACTTCACCGGTTGGACAANCCTTCANAATCTTNTGTCTGACACAGAATATGTTGTTCAGGTATTTATCGATGGTAACCCAATTGGTGTTCCTGCAACATTTCGAACACTCCCTGATAGCGATGCGCTTCGTGATGAAACACATAATCCTCGTGGTCTTTTTAATTTTTCTTTTACATTTGGTTCCTGTGCGAACCAAAACCCACTACACGGAATTGGCCCAAGTCTGCCAACGTACACAACGTTACTTGATCAGCACGCCGATGAGGTCGATTTTCAGATCATGAACGGAGACTGGTTGTATGAAGAACTTCGTACAACACCAGTCACCGCATGGGCTGACAAGCAGGGAGTTGATGTTGATCAATTGCCCGAAGTTGTCGTCGATATGCCAACGATTGTTGGTGTATGGGAAAACTACAAACTCTATCTTGATCGAGGAACGAATCTATCGAGATGGCATCGAACGGTCCCAGGGGTCTTTACATTTGATGATCATGAATTGGTCAACGATATCTGGGGTGCAGGAAGCACCGGTCGCCGAAATCGTCGCGCGGTCTTTCGTGATATAGGGACAAGGGCCTGGCTTGATTACCTTGGCTGGGCAAATCCAGCAGCTTTCCCACACCCAGTTCACCACGGGCAGGCAACGCTGACAGCNGACAGCGATGTNCTTGTTGATCCAGAAGCAGATTTTACAGCGNTTCCTCTTGATGAAATGTTGAATCTCCATGTGCACTGGGGAACACCAGAGGCTGGTGTCAATGATCTTCGCTTTGACGATGATTCATTAGGTGATCCGAATTCAAGGGTGTATGAAATTCGNGAGGTNCTCGACAANCATCGAGTCCGGATTTTTCCGGCACCGGTTGCAGATGGAAACGTTCATTATTCCATTGGTCGCCGCAGCTATGGAAGTTTCCGTGTCGCCAACTGNGAGTTTTTTCTGCTTGATACTCGTGGTGCCAGGCAAATGCACGATACAAGCCGTCCGCATCAGCCAAACCTCACNATGCTCGGAATGGACCAGCGAAAGTGGCTCATGGAAAGTATGGACAAAAGTGACGCCGACTTCTTTTTTGTTGTGTCGTCAGTTCCTTTTATGATTCCCCACAGAGGTGCTGGTGGTTTTGAAGCGGCTGCAAATAAAGAAGAAGCGTGGACCGCTTTTCTCGATGAACGCGAAAAGTTNATAGCTTTCTGGGATACGCTCAAACGACCTGTTTTTGTCATGACGGGTGACCTGCATAACAGTTTTGCCATACAGATTACCGATCGTGTCTGGGAGTTCTGCTCTGGACCACACAACTCGGTGAATCATGTTCCGAGTCTTGATGAAGATAATCGCCCAGCGACTGGTATCTATAACTCGGGCGGTCAGCCATGCGACATTCGCTGGAGTACCTATGTGCTCGAAGATCTCCCGCGGTTACAGCGTCTCTACCCGCACTATCTCGTTGTACAGGTTAACAACGTGTTCAATATGCCTCAGCAACTAGGTGGCAAACGACTGGTAGCCTACCCACACCCTCAAGTGATTTTTCAGTATCACGAAGGACGGACGGGCAGAATGGTTTATGCAGAATCAGTGGTGTTGCCACGATAGAAAGACGGGGGAGTGTTTTCGCTCANACCTGTTTTCTTCGTGAGATCAGACGNTNTACTTTTTCTTCCTGAACAGTGGGCTATTCGCCTTGCCACGTGAAAGTGTGTAGGCCAGAAGATCGAGAACCTCTTCTTCGTTTAATTGATCAAGAAGTCCGGCTGGCATAAGGGACTGATTGGCCGCGAACATTTCTTCAATATCATCCTTCTCTATTACAGCAAACTTGGTGGCATCTTCAGGATCCGTGACAACAGTCACGTCGTTTTCATTTTCACTGATGATGCGGCCTGTATACACCTTACCCTTTACTGTCTGAATTACATGGGCTTGATACTGATCACTTACAGCCTTGCTGGGAAGGACAATGGCTTCAATAAGATCCTTCATCTTGAAACGGCCAGCCGCCTGTGTCAGGTCAGGTCCAGTAGCCCCGCCGTTTCCATCAAAACGATGACAGACAATACACCGGGCGGCCTCGAATGTGCGTTTTCCATGTGCAAAGTTACGTCGTTTCTTCATGCCTGCGTCGGTTGANGCAAGAACAGTATCAACAGTCCACTTCTGACCCGGACCTTCCGGCTTTGGGAGCGGCGGTGCAACATACGGTTCTCGGACACCAAGCGTTTCTAGCGCAAGCTTTTCATTCTCTGTAAAACCTTTCAGGCTTTCTGCCTCGATGTTAGCCAGGAACTTCCGATAACTGTTGCCTCCTGTCCATGTCTGTGCCCGATTCAGCCACGTGAAATAGGCTTTGCGATCTGCGACAGTCCAGAGTTCTTTTTCATTAACTGTTCGGAGGACGTAGGCGTAGTGAATCTGTAGAAGATCGGTTCGATTGTTAAGCACTCCCGTGACCGCACGACCATAGCCAGCATTCCGCTTTGCAATCCGTTCCAGGTCGGCCTCATTCGGTGCCAGGTTTGTTTCACCAGAGGTCTGAGTTGATAAAAGCCCAGTTAATGTTGAGACAATCCCTGGTGCTCGAACAGCAACAAGCAAACTTGATAGCGCTCTATTAAGTTCTCGGTAGTCGTCTTTCACTTCTGNAAATTGAATATGTTTTCCGAATGCAGAATCTGTTTGAGACCAGGTATTCTGTGAACGCGTTNCTGCTGCCTGTTTCCATTGATGATCATGTGATGATGCCCCCTCGATTCGCCCCGATGTCCATTCCCAGGAATCGTCAGAATCNATCACAGTTTCATGACCATCTTCATGTTGTACCCGGAGACATACTTTCAGGGCGGCAGGNCCCCCAATATTTTTGAGAGCAACCCGTATCGTATTGGTACCCTCGTTGAACGGTACCTTTACAGATTCACTCACTGGGTACATCCAGTCCTTACACGATGCAACTTTTTCTCCGTTGAGAAAAATATCACCACCATTGTCTGTGGACGCGACGATATGTGCAGCAGCAACTGGTTCAGGTAGTGAGAACGTTTTCTGAAAAGTCCGTTCTTCACCAGCTGAAGATTCTGCCTGTGCGTTCGACCAGATCCATCGTGCGACTGATTGTTTGGTTGGGTGTGATTGGGTTGCNTGGTGTCCAGCTGGAAACAACGGTGCAAACTTCTTTGCAACCTGTTGTTTGACATGTTCTGTTGGTTCACCAAGACGAATGAAGGCAAGCTCATACGCTCGTATCAAATCAAGCAGCGTATCTTTGTCGAGACTTTCAACAGATATTCGATCGAGTGCAGCAAGAACGTCTGGCTGAGCTNACTGTTCTGCCTGTCGTGCGACAGCAAGAGCGGCGTTGATGCATGCCGCTGGTTCAGACANTGCGAGGGCTTGTGCTTGCCATGNNTCAACTGGCTGANGTTCAAGCNCAATACGAGCTGCATATCGAATAAATCGGTCGGTATGCCCAAGGTGNTTCAGTGCCAGGTCAATNGCACTGGNTGGATTTTNCTGTGGTGCGTGAAAGGCTTCGAGCTGTCGACGAATGTTTCGTTCAGCCGCACCGGCAGCATCTTTTGCATTNACAGGATCAGTTGATTCAGTTCCGGTGTACGTAACACGGTAGAGTTCACTCTGACCACCACGTCCACCAACGGCAAAATAGATTGCACCATCCTTACCGATGGTCATATCTGTCANNGGAAGTGCGTTCCGNGCAACAAATTCNTCTTTNTCNGCTGTATATGTTGANCCAGAGGGNGTCAGGTGAATGGCGTACATGGTCCCAAAGGTCCAGTCGCAGATATAAAAAGCTTTCTGATACTTTGCAGGGATCTTTGCACCGTATCCAAATGCNGCACCAACTGGTGAACCTGGCCCAATATCGACCATTGCCGGGAGGCTATCAGGATAAGCGGCCGGCCACTTCGCTGTTCCACTTCGCCATCCAAGTTCACTTCCACTTGTTGCGTGGTTGACTCGTGTTGGTCGGTACCATGGCATACCGAAGTCCCATTCCATATCGGCGTCGTAGGCAAAGATTTCTCCATCCGCATTGAACCCAAAGTCATAAGGGTTGCGGTATCCGGAGCTCCATAATTCCCATGTCTTTCCATCCGGGTCCGTGCTCACGATATAGCCGCCGGGTGCGAGCTTGCCTGTTGCATGACCATTGCCGTCCCACATTCTGGGTATGATCTGATCTTCATCCCAGTTGGCTGGTAATCGACTTGACCCATCAGCAGCCACTGACACACGACGCTGGTTCGGTCGAATACCGGCCATTGTCTGTGGCTCAGTCACATCNGTTACAGCAAANGGCAGTTTTGTNTGGTTGCCGCAGATNATGAAGAGTTTTTTTCCATCCGGTGCGAGCAGAATGTTATGGGCACCATGTTCACCACCTGCTGCTATGTCATGCAGCTTTTCAACCTGATCGGGCAGACTATCTTCGTCTGAGTTGGTGAGTCGGAACAGGCCATGAAAACCACCACCATTGCAGACGGCGTAGAGACTATCGAATGCCCAAAGCAGACCTTGTGCACCGGAGAGTTCTGCTGGCACTTTCTCGACTACTGTTTCCGT
>NZNR01000117.1 GCA_002694955.1 Planctomycetaceae bacterium | reverse complement strand
TCGGCTGAAACGCCAACGGAACCGGCCATCAAAACAAGGAGCAGCGCAATCATCATGCTCGTATTCTTTGTTTTCTGCATTTTCTTTTCACTTCCAAAATTCAGTTCAGAGAACCCGCCGTTCTCTCTTTCCGTTGAAAGCTCGCGCTCGTCCTTGCGCGAATCTATTCCTCCGGGAGTGACGGATGCTTTCTTGGAGCCTACTTGGTATACTCTCCACAACCATACTAAACGAAGCACTGCGCTCCATTTTTNGTTTTGTGGAATATTGTATTACTTTGCTTGCTCCTCCTCNTTTACGCATCCAATCTCACGGGCTTTCATAGGGAACCCACCGTTCCCTCTAAAATCTCAGCCATTGTGTGGCTATATCAAGAGTTCCCGCGTCTGATCAACCCTATTTTCTGGCTGATTTCCCTTCAAGGAGTAAGTGCGGCGAGTTCTGCACGGAATCTCGTCGAACCCATGAAGTGGAGTACTGGGGTTGCTAATGTCCCAAGAATTAGAGTTCCGAGAAAAATATTCGACCACAANTCGATTCCAGTTCCAAAAGNGAAGAATAGTAACCATCCAGCGAGAAGAAAACCCCANGGCCTGAAGCGTCGGGCAAAAAGTGCTGAACGTGCTCGAACNAATTCGTNTGAGTANAGAGCGGTTTCTTCNCCTTCTGCCAGCATATCGTTCTCGGTNGCGCAACGAACGCAAACCTGGTAGCGGGGGCCATTACCACTAACGAACTGCGAGTTCGGGTAGTTTTGGGTGCACATACGACATACTGGCATAGNCGTCANCNTTGCCAACAAACATCGCTCCTTCAACGCTACGGTCATCTAACCTGTTTGTTGACCTCAAACTTGCTCACTTTATTNGATANATTTAGGAATGTTGTAAGTAANTCTAGTCCATCTGGGCTACCTACCGATTCAGGGTGAAATTGTACCCCCTCAATTGGAAGAGTGGGATGACTNATNCCCATAATCAAACTGCCAGATTCATCCCATGAGTTCGCTTNGAGNNCTTCATTTGTCGNNTCTAANACCAANCTATTGTAGCGCATCATTACAATCNCCTCAGAGGNATTTTGGAACAGNCCCGAGCCATCATGNGTGATCTTTGAAGGNACCCCGTGAACTGCGCCCAGTGGTGATTCGATTAGATTCCATCCCGCTGCCAGACCAATTGCTTGGTGGCCTAGGCACCAACCAAGTAGTGGAATAGGATTCTCCGANATTTTCAATCTGTTTTGCAAAGCCCTGTGNGCAATTTCCATACTTAGAGGAGAAACTTCTGGGCGAGANGGACCTGGTCCAATGATGATNTGTGTTGGATTGTGAGCGTTTAGTAAGATATCGACATGANNTTTTGTATCGATTTTTGTAATCGGTCTACCCTCAACAATTGTCACCTTTGCTCCAAGCCGATTCAGGGATTCTGCGATATTATTNGTGAAGGAATCAAGNTTATCNATTAAGANGANGTGATAATCANTNTCCAAGTTNTCTNTCTTTTTNNCCCCTGGAGAAATTCTACCCAATGCTCCTTCAACTTTGGGTAGAGGAAGAATTCCAACTTCTCCCTCTGGCAATTCTTCGCTATTAAATCCGGTTCGGAATCCCCAGGTCGCTTCGGTTACTGCTGCAGCTTTCCAGCGTGCTTCCTCGACCTCGTCAGCAGGATTTGAATCGATTACTACCCCGCCGCCTGCTTGTACCGTAGCATACCAAGATTCTGGACCGCTGTGAGCCTCCATAGTTCGAATTAGTATGTTCCAATCGGCCTGTCCTGCGCTTTGATTTAGATGGCCGATTGATCCTGTCCATGCACTTCTNGGTGAACCCTCTAGTTGATCGATAGCNGCCATGGTCACAACCTTTGGACANCCAGTGATTGAGCCNCCGGGAAATAGGGCAGCAAGANATTCTCCCGGACTNTTGTTTGGGCTAAGTNNNCCTTCCACTCCGGAAACCAAATGTTGAACATTTGCCAAAGCTTCAATGCGGCAATCAGACCAATGTACACTGCCGCTTTGACAAACAGAAGAGAGATCGTGTCTTTCCAAATCAACTAACATCANGTGCTCGGCCATTTCTTTTTCTGATGATGCTAATTCTATTCTAAGTTCAGAATCTTCCTTCTCGTTTCTCCCCCGTGCTCTTGTTCCCTTTATTGGTCTGGTTGAGANAATTCCAGATTCGAGGCGCATCAATCTCTCAGGAGAGGCTGATGCGACTGCCCAACCGTAGTCTGCTAAGTGCAACCATGAGGAAAATGGAGCNGGGTTAGAGTATGACATTCTAAGGAATGTATCCCATGGTTGGCCGGACATTTCCCCCTCCCATTTCCGGCCATAATTGACCTGATAGAGATGGCCGCCACGAATTGATTTGCGGATTTTCTCGACTTTTCTCGCATGTGAGGAATCGCTCTCACTATCCGGTACTTTCGGTTCAGGCCTATTTGGAATTTGTAAATCCGAAAGCGTTGTGAATTCATGNTCTAACCACTCATGCCCTTCAATCGCAATTAATCGCAATTGATTGTTAGTACGTTCGTGTATCCACCATGCATCACAACGCCACAATACACCGAGTAGCGTACCCGGTTCTGGTGTATTTGACAAACGAATAGAATTTGACCAACGNCCTAAATCATAACCGAGNAAGCCAGCGAATCCGCCTGGAGTTACAGGCTGTTTTTCTTNTAACTCAACTTCGATTTCAAACTCAGCAACGATAGACAAGGCTTCATCTAATGTTGCTGGGTTATACTCTTGTTCTGTGTGCCATCGCCCTTCAATTAGTCGTTGACGAATCAAGTTCAGGGGAGGAGGATTTCCTAATTTTATCTCACCAAGAAGTGCAGAACCTTCACCACTATCTTCACTATGTGGTTCGAAGAACAGAAAACGAATACTGTCCAAAGCAGGAAGCATGGAATTTTGTGACAGATCAGTCACAGGTCCACCAGAATGAAGGAGCAATTCATCTGCTTCACGATTTCTCTCTTGCAACATGGAAATTAGAGGAGATTCATGCGAGTTAGCCTCTATCCTGCTGATTACNCTCATTTCAGCCCTCCAAATCATCCAGNCCCATCCATGCAGTCTGTAATCGAACCATCCAAGAATTGTACGCCGCCTGATACAGTCTACCATTTGGTTGACCAATTTGCCTTCCGTCAATTTCGCCTAGCGCCTGAACTCCTAGACCACTTCCTAAGACTATCATCTCAGAAGCTCGAAGTAACATCGGGAGAGTCAATCTCGCTTCCCTTACAGGCACTCCAGCACTCTCGATGCCTTCTCTGATTTGCTCTAGAGTTACAGAGTCTAGTGCGCCTTTCGAAGGCGTTGGATAGTACGCAANACCATCATTATCAAGCAGAATAGGCATACACCTATCGCCATCAACTAGAATATCTCCATCGAATAGAAGAGATATATCCGCCCCATGCTCTGTAGCAACCTCTCGAGCATGAAAATATGGTTGCCAATCCCCGTGTTTGGTACCTCTTACNGAACCATCCCATCGCGGTGCTTCAAGACTAATTGCTTTCATTGGATTGGGCCATCTTCCATTTACTCTAGGAACCAAGTTGACATCGCCATTTGGATTGACTCCTAGTTTAATCAAAAATGGAGCCTGGTCTTCTCCAACAATTGGTTCGCCTGGAATCTCTGCCTTACTGAGCGCTTCGAAGATAAGTTCNGTTAGGTTGCTTGGAAGANCGAATCCTAATCTCTCGGCGTGTCGATANAGGCGAGCAATATGCAAGTCGGCTGCTAATAGACGGGAGCCTCCATCCCAAGAAATGGTGGTGAATACCTCCGAGCCGGGGTCACCAACCATAGACTTCGATAGATGTATAGGGCTTCAATCCGATGCTGATACAATCAGAGCATTTCGTCCAAGAAAGATGTGTCAATATCATCATCATCTGAATCTTCATCACCCAAATCATCGAAGTTTAGATCATCTGCCATATCGTCAAGATCGCCAAGATCTAACTCTTCATCATCATCTCCGAGTAATTCATCCATAACTCCGCTATCTGCGGTTGGAGTGGAATCTAGATTGTCTTCTGGTGAGACTGCCGCGTTAGTCATGGAGTCGGTGTAATCGCTCTTACTTTCTTCAGGAGATTCTCCATCCTTGCGTCTAGCGTTAGCGACTAACCCAGTATCAATTTCTAAGTCATCAGCGCCGAAGTCTTCGTCTTCGGTAAGCCCAGCTGCCTCCCGCTCCAATTGCTCTTCCAACTCGACTTCTAGAGCGCCCATTTCCCATGGCTGAGGGGCAGAATCCCCTCTTGGCCTGATGAACATCATTGCACCGATTAGGAACATTGCTACGGAGAGTGCAATGATCACCATGTTCATGTCACCAGCAAGAATTCTATCAACCCATGATTCACCTGCTGCATCATCACCCGGCTGCGTAGTACCAAAGCTAGATTCTTCCCAAGGTTGAACTTCTACAGGATCGGCAAAGAATGTGTGAACTTCTCCATTGTAGGTTACGATTTCAACCCAATATGTCTCTTCTCTATCAATCATCTCACCATTGAATTCATTGAGAATTAATATCGTATCTCTCATGCCAGACTTTACCAAAGAAGCGTTTCTAGTATCATCAAACGATTCTAGACTGACAAATGCATAGTAACTTGCATACATGGGGTCATCGACGTTATCCCAACTTACCTCAATAAGAGAACCTGCAGCGTTCCAACTCGCTCTAATGCCACTAACATCTGGACACTCTGGACACGGATCTGCAGATAGTTCGTCTGCAAGTTCTATCCAAGAGTTAGCAAGATTGTCCGTCCAAGCATTGCCTGAGGAATCAACTGCTACCACTGCGACATATATTCGGCGGTTTGGTACCAATGGAGTTGAAATATCATCTCCATAGGCTGAGAACTCGGTTAGTAGAACAGGAAGGTCCTGTTCTCGATCGACTATCAATGCGGGTTGTAGGTCATCGATTCTCTGCAATAGAACTGGAGTATCGATTACCGCATAAATCCAGTATTCTCCGATGTCGGAGGCGTCAGATGATGGGAACTCCACAAACATCGCATTTCCGGCATCATCCGGTCTATCCCTAAGAACAGGAGCTAGCAGTCGATCAGGTGGAGAGACGTCGCCGCGATTATCCATTGGAGTTACTAGGACCATATGTTCTGACAGACCACTAAGGTGAACGTTTCCAGAGATGTCATGGATAGTAACCGTAACATACAGCGGGATCATTGATTCTATTTGACGCACTTGTAAGGTATCCACAGAACTACCATAGAGGGCGCTTTCTGCAGTGTATTTTAATTGGAAGTTGGCCCCAAACTGGCGCTGGTTAATTACAACTAATCCACATTCAGACGGATTATCATTACAGGATTCCCAAATCTCGGTAACATCGTTCAATGGGTACTCGGAGACCCAAACTGTGTAGAAAGAAAAGTCATCAGCGGATGAACGATTCCAGCGAATATCAATTGCAGAACCATCATCCTCTGGATAATCCCAAGCGTCAAGTCCAGTGACACGATTTGGAGGAATTGCTTCACCATCGAAATCAGCCTCAGGAGTTGCATCTACGACAAGTACATTGTCGACATCACCATTACCCCAATCATCAAAGGCAACTACTCCAATCCAATATACGGTTCCATCAATTAGACGACTTTCACCTAATGAGTCAATGATGATTGACGTAGTTTCACAACTATCGGTATATCCTGCAATAGGCCAACCATCTACTGTCGAAGGTGGTTGCCAACCAGATGCAGGTAAAGCATACACAGCGTAGTAGGTACAATCCTCCTCAGTGTTTGCTTCCCAAGTAACATTGATTCTACCGCCTTCATCGTTCGGCACGTCGATGGCTGTTGTTCCAATAATCGGCATTGGTGGAATACCATCATCCAATCCACCGGCAGTAACCACTGGGCCGATTATTGTGGCATTATTGACTGAGTATTGTCCTGCTTCATCTACACAAACTGCCGCAAACCAATATGGCACACCACCTTCCAACTGCAGAGCAGTTGAGTTACCTGTACTCCAATGGAATTCGAATGGGTCCGATAGACCGACTATGCTAGTAATCTCCTGTTGCACTGCCCATATCCTAACTCTGTCTGGATCAAGTTCGGTGCAAGCAGCCCATTCAAGGAAAATCGTACCAGCTGCTCCACCAGAAGCTGGTTTTGCAGTCATCCAATCCGGAGCGGCTGGAACCTCATCTGTTGGAGTAATGTTTTGAGGATATGTCATTGGAACACCCAATGACCCATCGGCATATTCAATCACGACGGCGGCACGGTATTGGCGATCATCTCGTAATTCCTCGGACACACCAGCATTGTCCGCCCTAGTTATGGTTGCATTTGTGCGAGACCAGAATGCCGACCTAATGTATGTCGAGAAAGACCCTAAGTCCTCTCGAGAAGGCTCCCATGATGGATCGGCTGTAGAATCCCATACATACAATCTGTAAGCGTGCCATGCAGCATCTTCTGCAGGTAACCATGAGGCCTCGATTACACCTCCACCATCATTTGGTCTATCGACTAAATTGGTAATTACTGTTGGTACCTCTATTCGTTCCCAATCGTATGTTAAGCGAACTTGCATTGCTCCATTCTGAGGAGACTGCATTTGTAGATGTAAAATCGCGGATGATGAACCGGGACCTACAGCTGAGATTGCAGACTGGAAGGCCTGTTGTATTCCTCCATTGGTGGCGGCTAAATCCCAACTTCCGGTGTAATTTACTGATGTTGATCGTGCCCAAACCCATGCACCCCTCTGAGGTGCGAGCATGGTCATAGTTTCCACATGCATTGGAAGTTTTCCAGGTGCTGAAGCACTCGAACTCTCAGGGATCTGAATAGGATTGTCAGGCGTGACTAATACTGTTGACATTCCTGGATGAGTTGTATTCGTGATATCCCAACTTCTACCACCGTATAACAGGGTAAGTGGATCCGCACGACGTTGATTCTCTCTTGCTGTCTCTTGTAAACTAACACTTGGCTTGTAGACATGAAGACCATCATTTCCTACAGCATAGAATCCACTGAAGTCGATATAGCCGCCTTGGAGGCCAGTTATCACTCGGTTAGTGACTGGGTTATGCCTTCCATTTACATCTACAACATCAAGCCCCCTTGGGCTCATTACGACTAAATTTTGACCATCACTATGCATTTCGTATGGAGGCCAAGACAGAAGCGAACTGGTACCAACTCCTGTTTCCATCTGCATAGTACTGCCATTCCAATGAACCAAAGGAGCAACATCGGTAGCAACGTGTACTCCCCAATCGTCAGCAACGATTGCTCGAACATCGTTACTAGGTATCATGTCGATATTATAGCTACCATTTGCCATATCGGTGGCCAAATCCCAAGCTGCTACTCCAGGTCTTGTTGGACCTTGTCCATTGTGAGAAATGAAAATCGCAGCATCGTGGTAAATTGTGTAATTAGTTCCATCAGCATTCTGAACAACGCGTGATATCGGTCCTGCTTCGGTAATGCCACTCACGGTATTGCCCATCAGGCCGTCATTGAATCCAAGTGTATTGAGTACTGTTAGATTGGTTTCATGCAACACGGTAACTCCAGCTGCACCACCAGCCAGAACCTTTCCTCCACCCTGGATGGTTGTGTTTATTGAGTGGAGATGAGTAATGATTGGAGAAGGTAATCCATCTATGGTGGTGATTGGATTATCCCAATCACTACGAGTAGTATTGTACATTCCAATACCACCATGAGTTGCTATCATGATATGGTTCCTATAGACCAAGAAATCACGTACTAAATTACTTGGTAATCCAGCGATTAGGCTTCCATATCCCCATTGCCGGTTGTTGGTATCAAAAGTTTGGAATCCTGCGGCTGAGCCTTCGTTGCCCATTAGTCCCACATACATTGTATTATTCTCAATAATCATCCCATCCATCTGTGCATGAAGCGCCGGAGGAGTGGAAATTATTCGGCGTTGCTTCAGGTCAATCGCCTTGAGTCCGCGTCCAGCCGTAGAAACCCACAGAGTTTCTCCATCCAAGGTCATTTCATTGACTACATCTTGTTGGAAATTGTAACCATATTCCCATCGCACTGAACCATTTGCGAGAAGTTCTCCTTGGAGGACTGAAGAGCCATAGAATGAACTGCTATCCAATGCCGAGGTAACCCACACATGGGTGTCGTTGGAAATTATCTCCATTACACGGCCACTGGTTAGTCCTGCTAATTCGTCGTAACCACTTGCAATCAATCCGGAACTATCCAATCTATCGACTCTGTTCAGACCTGTTGTTTGTCCAGACCTTCCAATTGCGTAGATTACCTGACCTGTTGAGGAGGGTGCTCTATCTATCGAACACCCATCCATTCCAGGGTCTAGGACCTGTCCATTTGCAGTTGCAGTTCCAGAAGTAATTAGTCGGGATATTCCACCTTGGTTATCGTATTGATGAGCGGCCAAGAGAACGTTGTTGTCGTGTAACAAACCACCTGGGAAAATTCTGTCTTCACTGATGCCATCTGCTGCAGTAAGTATTGGAAGATATGTGTCAGTGTTGTAGTTGTAGCGATCAATTCCAACTCCTTGAGTATCATATGCGATGTAAAGGATATCATTCGCCTCGTCACAAGTCACCGCTCTAGGGTCGTTATTTGATAGCCCAGAGTTCCCAGAGGTCATGGCAGTAATCCATTCGTTGGTAATTGAGTCTGAATCGTGATCTGCAAGATCATACCTAGCTACACCGCCTTGATTACCCCACCAAAATCGGGCTCCGATAGACACGTGCACGATGTCATCGCAAAAGCCGATATCTGCTGGATATCCGTCAGGAATATCTCCAGTTCCTAAATTCCAAGAGGACCAATTACCACTAGTCCCATCCTTCCTCAAAATCTGAGCATTTGAGTTCCACCCACTGGATTCCATATTCCCAACCCAGAGGTCGTTACCGATGACCTTCATCGAATAGAATTCCTCTTCTGTATTGGACGGTAAACCATCACCTGGAATCCATGAATCAAGCCATGTTTCATTTATTGGATCCCATCTTAGAATTCCATTCATGCTGGCGAAGAGGTATTCTCCTTGATATTCTTCCATTCCACGAATAGGACCGTCTACATCTGTCCACTCATCTAGTAGTGTCATTGTGTCTGCATTGAATCGTCTTAGGATGAAATTCCCGTATGCAACCCATAATTCGCATGAGGTTACGTTTAGCGGGAAGCAGTCTCCGAGGAATCTAGCATTAACACGCAGAACATTACCAATGGTTGACAAATCATCTTCCCATGACTCATTGGTCATGTTCCAGCGAACAATTGTTCCATCACCATAGTTCCAAGTCTGAGTCGGCCTAATACCAATCCACAATTGATCATCGACTATTCCAATTCCGTTGATTACACCGTTCCAACCTGTACGGTCGTCAACCTCTATGGTTGCCAAGCTAGTGCTGGTTGTCAGGTTGATACGGAAGATGCTATCAGAACCGCCGCCCCACCAACTGGTTGAACGCTGGGTCGAGTAGTGTAGAACATCACCATAAATCTCTATGTCAGCAGGTATTGAGTTTGAAAGGGTCGGGCCGTTTGTATTGGAGCCTCTGTCCCATGATATGAGAACAACATCATTGATCACATCAATTAGTGTAAGTCCAAAGTCTCCACCTGCCCAAATCGTACCATAAGTCAGACCAGGCACTAGAGCGGTTACATCATCATCGTTGAGATATCCTTGATTACCATCCCAAGTGGTTAGCCATTCGTTGTTGATTAGGTCATAACGTGCTATACCGGTATTTTCGAATCCCAAATAAAGGATATCGTCAACTTTGACCGTGCGAGCACGTTGAGTATCGTCACCTGCAGTCCAAGTCTCAATTACGGTGAAGTTGTCCATGTTTACGATGCCTGCTCCTTGGTTTCCTCCTGTGTATGCTCTGTCAGGCGCGAGCATCTCTATTGTGTAGACGAAACGGCTTTCGAGACCGTCGCCGGAACTTACACAATCTTGGAATTGATATTGCCAATTCCATTTACAGGCCCCTCTATTTGTGCCAGCGTAGAGACCATCTCCATCGCTTGTTACATCATAGAATACACTAGGTCG
>NZNR01000116.1 GCA_002694955.1 Planctomycetaceae bacterium | reverse complement strand
TTTTTCCTGAGCAAGGTCTTCCGCATGCTCCGTAGCCAGATTTGCCATAGGACTAGAAGGAAATTCGTTCGCAACAGCCTCATAACCACGACGAGCCTGTTCTAGATCACCAAGGCTTTCCCTGGCTTTTGCCAAGCCCATTGTTGCACGTTCTGCAACCATACCGGTTGGTCGCTGTGACAAAAGATCAGCATAGGCTGCAGCCGCTTTCTCAAGCCGCTCTCGAGCTACATCATTTGCAGGATCCGTCTTTGCAAAAAGGAGATCTGTGGCCTCTGATAAATTTCTATCTAACAGAATAAGTTCAGACCACTGTGCAGCGGGAGTGCCGGGATAACGGAGAATGACCTCCCGGAAACCTTCCTGATCACCTGTTACCAGCGCAGACAGACACGTATCCCAGCTTTCAGAGCGACTTGCCTCCCATCGCGATGAAACGAAAAGGCCAACTAGCACCATAACAAGTGCCCCGATCGCAATCGACAGAATTGGGGTAACATATGGACGCAACCGTTCAGAAAGCTGCTCAACACTATCAGCAAGTTCATTTTCCCGCAGTTCGTGTCGACGTTCCGACTTCATCTCATACTCCGTTCGTGTAGTCTTGACTGCTTCTACCGTCGCACGGTATTCACGCAAACCAATAATTTATCGACAAATAGACGCTTCTTGAAGCCAAGCGTCAAGGTGACACCAGCAGTGTGGTAAAGTCCTGCCATGCCGACAACCTTGCCCAAAAAACAAACACACGTGAATCACCGACCAAACCCACATCGGGGGCTAAATCCCGCTCAACTAGACGCTGTGCAGGCTCCCACGGGGCCTCTTCTTGTCCTTGCCGGCGCCGGAACGGGCAAAACTCGCGTCGTCATTGCTCGAATACTTCACCTTGTCCAGCAGGGAACCCCCCCCGAACGTATTCTTGCTGTGACCTTCACCAATAAGGCTGCCCGCGAAATGGTGCTTCGTATTGATGGAAAATTCAAGAAAAAACGAACATCACAGACATCGCCAAAAGAGAATGCACAAGAACAGAAACCTGAGATTTCGACAATTCACTCACTCTGTGTCCGCATCCTTCGTCGGCATGCTGAACATGCCGGCTACCCAACACGGTTTGTCATCGTCGATCGAGGTGAGCAAGAAACTACTGCGCGCCGTGTACTTAAAGAATTGAAAGTGGCTGAGGCGACACTACGACCGGCTGATCTTCTTGCTCGAATCAGTCATTGGAAAAGTCGGGGGGTTCGAGCTGACACGGTTTTTGACACGCTTTCTGCCGATGCAGATGATTCGTGGGATCTCGCGGCTGCAGGATATCAGCGATATCAGCGGCTCATGCACGGTGTTGGTGCCGTTGACTTTGATGACTTACTTCTTGTTGTTGACCAACTTTTTGATCAACATGAAACGATACGACAACAGGAAGCGCAGCGATTCGATCATGTTCTAGTTGATGAATACCAAGACACGAGCGGCATTCAGGAACGCATCCTTTCCGCCCTTGCTCGTGACCACCGAAGCCTCTGTGTTGTTGGTGATGATGACCAATCAATCTATGCATGGCGGGGTGCGCAGATCTCGCATATTCTTGATTTCCCGACGCGATGGCCAGGGGCTACCGTTGTACGACTTGAGGAGAACTATCGATCAACACCTGAGATTATTGAAGCTGCCAACAAACTCATAGAGCGTAATTCTCGTCGCCATGAAAAAACCCTTGTGTCCAAGGCACCATCAGGCCTCAAGCCAAACATCATGCAGGCCCAAGACGAAGTTGATGAAGCCCGTCGCGTTACCTCAGACGTAGAAGGATTGCTGAGAGAACGGTATGCACCACAAAATGAAATGGCGATTCTAGTCCGAACTGGCGAACAAACTCGTGTTTTCGAGACTGAATTGCGTCACCGCAATATCCCGTATGAGCTTATTGGAAGTCGTTCTTTCTTCGATCGTCGTGAGGTGAAGGACGTGCTGTCTTTCCTTCGTCTTCTGGTCGATCAAACTGATGACCTCGCACTGTCAAGAATCGCAAATGTGCCACCACGTGGTCTTTCATATAACGCCGTCGAAAAGGCTCGGAAAAAGGCAACCGAGTCAGGAGCAAGCCTCTGGTCGACACTCCTTGCTCTCAGGAATACTGGACAGCTTTCATCTGCTGCATCTGCAGGTGTTGGAAAGCTCGAACAACTCATAGCATTGGGTCCAGCAAATGCCCAGAGTGGAACGACTGCTGCGGAAGCACTTCAACACGTCCTCGATCAAGCGAACTACCGGCAGTATCTCGAAAAAGAATTCGAGGATGAAAGGGAGCAAGAAGCACGTTGGCTGTCAGTAGAGGAAATCGTCAATGGCCTCGCAAGACACGAAAAAGGAAATCGAGACACCGAGCCTGCACGAATCGTCCAACGGTACCTTGATGACCTCATCCTCGAAGTTCAGGAAGCCGAGCGTTTCGAGGAGGACAAACCAAAAGGAAACACCCTTAAACTTATGACACTTCATGCCGCAAAAGGTCTTGAGTTTGACTGCGTCTGGATGGTTGGCTTGGAGGAGAACCTTTTGCCACATATTCGAGCAGTAAATGAAGGCCTCTCTGCAATCGACGAGGAGCGGCGGCTCTGCTACGTGGGAGTGACGCGAGCCCGAAAGCGACTTGTACTTTCACTTGCCCTGACACGAATGAAATGGGGGAAAGCCAAACCCTGCAAACCAAGTCGATTCCTCTACGAACTAACCGGTCAATCAGAGAAATTCATTGAGGGACCTGCAAAAGCACGAGAGAAAGTCGCGGCAAAGCCACGAACACGTAGGGCACCGCGTTGAAGCCAGCCAAACAAAGCCATGCGACATTCAAATTCATTCAGAAACCGGGACTAGACCAAATAAAATAAGTCCAGGACAGAGCCTCTTTGCCTATCCTCGAAAAACATCTGGCAGCATCCTAGCCAGGTTCCAGAGACCACGTTTCCCCGCTGCGATGGCTGAGTACATACCTGCGACTCCTTTCGCAAGCTGCCTTCCCCTACTATGCCAAGGAAACCAGGGTGGCGTTGGCCAAACCCGCAACGGACTTCGAAGAATCGAGTTTTGGACAAGAGGCAAAAAGTACGGGTTATGGACATACCCCAAACCGCTTCCGGGAGATTCAATTGTGCCTCCCGGAAAACCACCCCAGGGAATATTGGCTACCGCATAGGCCAGTGCTGACCAAGCATTTACAGCAACAACTCCATACCGCAAATGCTCTATCAATAGTTCAACACGAGACTCATCATGTGTCGCCATTCCATCAGGGCGTGTCACGCTCGCTGCGAGGTTTCCTGGCAATTCATTCACAACATGAGACGCAGCGACACAAAAATCTTCAATAGAGTTTCCCTCTACCGCTGTCTCAACCGCAATCGGGACAAACCATTCTCGGGCAAACCAATGAGGCTGTGCCTCTCGGCGAATATCCCGGAGCAGCTTCGGCTGCAAACATCCATCTGAAACGGATTCACCTGTGGCATTTTGGTGAAGATCGACGGCGCCTGGATACCAAGCTGGACGAGCTGGCAGACTCCTGAGTCGCTGTTCAATACGATCAAGAAAAAGCTGCCGTTGGGACCAGGTGCGACTCGTCACAATAACCTTTGTCGCGATGCAGTTAAACGAAGAATTATTTGCAATTGATGCAGCAATTTGGTCTGCCTGAAAAAACAAATCTTTCGTTGGATAATTTCCAGGGACAACAATCCACGGAGTGACATTCCCAAGTTCACAGGTAATGGACTTTGAAAGCAGTTGTTTTTCATTACTTGAAACAATGCTCTCAAATGTTGCTTCCCCTCCTGTGAGATGCATTGCTGTCACTTCCTGAGTGCTGATTGCATCATTCACAAGTGCCGGATCACCAACGACAACATGAAGCAAGCCTGCCTCTACGAGCGGGTTCAATGCAGACCGCAAAACGGGCACAAGGGATTTCTGCACTGGATGAAGCTTAAGTAAAACAGCACGGCCCTGTTCAAAGATTTGGCTCACAGCATCTGCTGCGGCCAAGCCTGTAACATTACCTGCACCAAGAACAACAGCAACTCCCGGAGCATTCGTTCCTGGCCGACACTCCTCTCGCCAGAGCCTCATGAATGCTTCAACACTCCCTGGATTCGCACAACGAACAGTCGCTTGGTGACCCCGGAAAATTGTGGAGTCGTAAAGTCTGCACTCTGGCAAGACATCTACAGCTACGAACGTGGAAGGCGACCCAAACGGTGACTCAACTATCTCATTCTGTCGGTGCGTCATACGAGGACGGACAGACACTTCAGGCACGCCAGTCCTGTCGATACTTTGTAAAGCCTGAGCAGTTATGAACAAAAGACGCAATGTTGCAATGGGACCAGTCGCACACTCTTCCGCCCACAGCACTGACCGAAGATGGTCAGTGCATGAATCTCGACCATCAGGCCCTAGCGATTTCATAGCAACGGCAGCACGAACCCAGGCATCTGACTCACCACCAACTGACTGAGCTGTTCTTCTAGCGAGCTCTGCTTTCTCAGTTACAGATGTATTTCTCCAGCGACCCGCTGCACGTGATAACTGCTGGCATGCAGAGCCCACATCAAACTCAGGGGGCATTATGGCTACCTCTTTTTACAAGCACACCGTGTAGGCACACTTTTCTGGAGTACTGGCATCAAACAAACACGTTTCAACATTTTTAGAGAACTGCAGTATGCCCGAGAACTATATGCATCAACCAGTTCTAGTATACGGAACATTTCTGATGAACTTGAACACACTACTTCCCGATGCAGTGCCGGGAAAAAACACGATCGATAATATCTGTACCTACCACGGCACCAGTTACCTCACCGAGCGCATCAATGGAATGTCTAAGAAGAACTGCAAGCAAAGCTTCATCAGGTGGCAGACCGTCACAACCAGTCAAGCTTTTTTCAGCCTGAACAAGTGATTCGCGCGCCGAGTGTATTCCTGCACGAAGCCGGATTGTGGCAGGTGTTGATCGATTGAGGCCTGAAACTATATCGAGAATCCGCTGCCTCAACAGGTCAACACCAACACCTGATTTCACACTTGTCAGGATGTACTCATCGGACGTAGCCATCTTGTCTAAAGCTGGATTTTGATCAACACGAGTAAGTACATGAATACATTCGGCTGTTACTCGATCCGTCACCGTAATAGGAGATCCTGAGTCAGCATCGTGGCAAGCAACAACAACATCTGCCCGTTGAATTTCCTCCCTCGCCACTCGATCAGCTTCTACATTCACTTCACTCTCTGCCACGAGGCGATCACCAGATTCAAACAGCCCACCAACACCTGCCAAGTCAACAAGAAGGCACGAAACGACACCAGAAGTGTCGCACAACTCACCTGTTATCCAGTCACGTGTTGTTCCCACGGCATTTTCCACGAGTGCAGCATCACGGCCAACCAGATGATTGAAGAGGCTGCTCTTACCGATATTTGGAGGGCCTGCCAAAACAACCCTCGGCAAGCCACCTTGGCCTCCACTATCACGACTCGCTAGCTGATACATGACACCATCGAGTTGTTGGCATACATGCCGTATCTTTGGAATGATTGTGTCTTGCGTAGTATCTGGAATAGGTACGGCATCGGGCGCCAGATCATCTGCAAAATCAATTGCTGCTTCAATATCGGCNACAAGATCAAGCANATATTCCCGNAGNTGCTCAACTNATCGACCAACCCCTCCCGCCATACGGTCGAGTGCCTGAGATAATTCCTTTGGTGTTCGTGCATCGACAATACCAACGACTGCCTCCGCTTGAAGTAAATCGATTTTCCCCGCAAGAAAACTTCGCAGAGAAAACTCTCCACCACGTGCCAACCTAGCTCCAAGGCGGCAGGCTTCCTCCACAAAAGCTGCCTGTAAAGGAGCCGACCCNGGAAGCTGTACCTCAGCAACTGCGGCTCCCAATGGCCCATTAGGACCGGGCCAAAATAGAACGTGAACANGAAGTTCTCCCCAAGCCGAACCTAGTGATTTGGGATGAAAAGCCACTTCGATCATCCGTGCAGACTGCCCCAGACCAGGCAACTGAAGCGGAGATCCGTCAACACGTAGGAAAAGTTGATGCAAGACATCGCTAAGGCCATCTCCAGCCAGACGCACAATGGAACGTGCAGATGGCTGAGGTGCGGTTGCTGGGGCAACAATAAGATCAGTCGTAGAATCCATAACACCCAAGCTGTAGTAGGCAGTGGTGAGAGGTAGTTACCGAAAAGACATGCCAAACTAAGCAAACTGCACGCTACCGGCGTTTTCGACGTTTTCGCCCACCTGAGGATCTTTCCACCGGTTTACTACTGACCGCATCCACTATCGTCGGCCCTCCTGCCCCAGCGAGTGCCCCACCAGGCTTCGCTGTCGGAAGCAGGAGTCGTTCAGCNATACCCCAGAGACTGGATGCAATGAAATAGAGGCATAAACCGCACGGGACCTTGAAGAACATCAGTGCCATNAAAAACATCATNTACTTCATTACCTGCTGCTGCATCTTCGCTTGTTCATCGACTGCTGGTGGCATAAAAAGTTTCTGCTGCCACAAGAAGAGTCCAATCGTCAGTAGTGGAAAGAGGTTTAGATAGGGACCAAGCCANCCTTCAGGAGCAACAAGAAAGCCAGGCATAAAACCAGACCAATCAAGCATCATATCTGGTGCGGCGAGGTTCGAACACCAGCGGATTGCCGATGTGAATAGAGGCGCTTGTCTCAGTTCGACATCCGTCGCCAACGACCGATAGAGTCCCATGAAGATAGGAATCTGTATGAATACNANAAGGCAGCCACCAGCTGGGTTGTAGTTGTGTTTTCGCCAGAGTTCCTGAGTAACCATCGTGCGTTTCTGAGGATCGTTCTTATACTTTTCCGCAATAGCCTTCATTTCAGGCTGAAGAACCTGCATTTTCTGTGAGGACAAGGCTTGTNTCCGGCTAATTGNAAACATTGCCCCACGAACAATCACAGTCAGAAGAATGATCGCAATTCCGTAGTTCCGAATAATGGCATGAAGCACGTGCAGAATTGCAATCATGGGCCTCGCAACCCAGCCAAACCAACCGTAGTACACAAGATCNTTCATCGATGCCTGTGGACGACCAAACGTTGCAAGCAAAGCCGGACGCTTNGGCCCAGCAAATATGTCGAATCGATGAACTACNGGAANTTCTGGTTCGAGTTGTAATTCGCGAGACAATAGTCGACAGCTTACATTAACCAGNTTCCGACGAGCAGCCTCTGGCACATCTCCAACGACAACTGACTGGACCTCTGCTAGCTGNGGAATCTCATTACCTTCGACTGCCGGCAGCAACCCACTCGCAAAATAGAGCGCATCTACTCCAGCGAATGAAAGGGGTTTTTCATCAAGAATTGCGCTTGCTNTTGGTTCAGCATCTTCATCCGTCAACGTAAGCCCACTGATAAGCGTCGATGGCTCTCCAACAAAACGCATCGCAACATCTCGCACACCTAGCGATCCCCATGAGCGTGACACTCGAGCTGCATACCACCATCCTTCTGTGGGCAGACCGTTTGGGCCGTCAAGTGAATATTCGAGTTGAGTCTTCTCGGACGCCTTAAANGACACCCGTAGCTGCAACCGATACTGCCCAGCACGATCATTCTCCACAATACCTACTGGGTTATCTGCTGCNGTAACGAGGCGATACTGCTTGACTACATCCAGGCCACCAGCGAGTGTTCGACGAAACTCTACAGACATTCCGTCATCTGANAGGCTTGCATCCCAGTCTTTTTGTTCGAGTTGATTACCCTCTATCTCGCCTTCTCCTGGCCGCTTTTGTCCATCACGAGATGCAATCGATAACCGGAAAGAAAGTGGGTCGTGAAAACCTGCGTTCACGTCAACGACTGGATTCGTACTGAACTCNGGGCGGATTACTTCAAGGGGGCGTCGTGTTGCCTGAACGTCAAGCGTTTGTTCTTGACCAATGACTTCTCCTNGTGGNCGGCGAAAAGTAACAGAAACAATCTGGCGAGGTTTCAGGCGAGAAAGAACAGCAGCAAGGCTCTNAGGATCAGGAGTCGTTGAACCTTCTACACGAACAATGACATCCCCTGCCTGAAGGCCCGCCATTTCTGCTGGAGTACCATCACCAACAACATTAAGTCGGCACCCCTCAGGCACGATATCTGCTGCAAAGTGACCAATGTATGCCCCACGATCATCCTGATCATGAAACTGTTCACCAGCTAACTCGATACGTTCAACAGTCGCGCCACGGCTGGACAATGTTACCAACATACCCGCCGGGGAGGCAGGGTTGAGTGACCCCAGCGACAGGTGACGACGTGGCGCCAACTCTGATACCAAAAACTCCGAGTCTGGCTTCGCCTCACTGGTAGACTCGCTTGTTGCTGAACCTCCAACAAGACGATCCGGTTCTCTAGTGGTGGAATCACGCTCATCTTTAGGTGCGACACCTTCTTGCTGCACTTCGGCAGCGTCC
>NZNR01000115.1 GCA_002694955.1 Planctomycetaceae bacterium | reverse complement strand
CCCTCCAGTTTCTGGTATTCGATGCACTTTTCCGAGACGAAAGCCAAACAGTGATATGGCGAATATGCGGCAAAGAAACCACAAAGAGTCATAGAGCAATCTCCCCCACCAGTCCTGGTGACTCTCTACCTTTTTTATTGTAATGGAGACCGAGGAATTCTTATCCACTACCGACTCAGTTTGTTTAAAAAAATTCATCCGCATTCTCTGAAACTTGAATCTGGATGGGATTTTATTTTGAAACGAGCCCGCGATCGCTAGCTAATTTCAAAATGTGTTTGATAACGTCTTTGAGGGACAGCCTATCTGTGTTAACGACAATCGCATCCGGCGCAGCTTCCATTGCTCCAACCGGACGATCTCGATCTCCTTGATCTCGCTCTAACTGGCTTTGCAAAATCTCATCTAGAGTTCGGCTTTGGTCCCCCTGATCAACTCTTTCACGGTAACGTCGAGCCGCCCGTGCTGCAGGGGATGCATCAAGATATATCTTCAATCCTGCATGAGGAAATACAACAGTACCTTGATCACGGCCCTCCGTTACCAGATCAAACTTAGCGGACAAAATTTGCTGCTTCTTTTTCATCTCTTCACGTACAGAAGGTGCATCTGCAACAAATCGAGTAGCCCTGGTCACACGATCAACCCGTATTTCTCCTGAAACATCTCGACCGTTCAAGAACACAGCCCCATGAGCAGCTTGAATGTCAACATGTGATGCCAACACTGCTAAATCTTTTTCATTCTCCAGAGATATCTCTTGTTCAAGTGCTGCCAAAGCAACTGCCCTATACATTGCGCCAGTATCCATGTGATACCAACCCAACTCATAGGCAAGTGCTCTTGCTGTGGAGCTTTTCCCTGCACCAGCAGGCCCATCAAGGGTGATAATTTTCACTGAAAACAATCTCCAGATCAACTAACTCGTAACGACGCAATACGCACTCAATAGTTTTNCCATCGATCACGAGCCCGCCTTTGACAGCTTGCGATTCATGCACTTCGCCATTCCAACGCACCTGAGAAATCTGATGAATAAAAGTGAGTTTCATCATGCTCTCCTGCCCATATGACTCGAGCAAACGAAGACGCACTCCTTCTTCTGCAGAGGTGAGGGTTGCAACTGATATCACTCGGACATTCGAAGGTATTTCCAGCGGCATTGGGGCTGACTCAAGCAAACCTGTAGCAGCCCATGAAAAACCTAGATTGATTGCGTGAGGCAAGTCTATACCAAGGGCAAGCTGAAACTTCTGAGCATGAGCACCACAGTCCGTTGTTAAAACCGTGTCAAGCGTATGCGAACTATTCCGCACATGCCACGAATGACAACCAGTAAAGATTTGCAATCCACTCGACTCAGACAGTGTCGATTGTTTTTCATCATGCCGAGCTAGCAGACTCCCGCTACGAACGACAGAAAGAAGCCACGGGGAGAAAATACGTTTTCGCTCAGTCGCTACAAATTGCGTCTGGACAGTCCGGAATAGATCACAAAAATCATTTTCATTCCATGCGAATCGTGTTGCAAAAAAACGACTTAAAGCGTCATTTNTAGGCGGTACGATTGAATTCAGCTCTTGAGCCGGCTCAATTACCATCGATACTGACACCGCGGACCCATCGAGTATGAAATGTACTCTTTGANAGAATCGTGCGAGNTCAGAACCATCGTTGTGTATCAGCACGCCACGGCTTTCAATACCATCTTCGCAACGATCAACTCTATCGGCTACCATTGCTGAATAATGGGNCTCTGAGGAATGAGATCCNGGCTCATTCCAACAAAGAGCAAGTTGTTGTGACAATCGATTTCGATCATCCTTTCGACTACGGAGTGATACGATTCCGCCNGTTTGCTCATGCACCCTGAGAACAAGATTTTNACTACTTAGCGTAAGAACATCCTGAGATTTCTTCCGTTTCGGAAGCCATGTGTTGAGAAAATATTCCCCCCAATGCTGATGCGTACGATCAGNCTCTGTTTGATCCACTGANTCGTGAAGAACTTTCTCATCTTNNCAGTACGGATGCAAAACCTGCTTGTATCTAACCCAATCGTCCACTAGCTGAGACGACTCTATAGAAATAATTTCCGNCTGGGACATGGAACTCGCGTCAGCTGTATTTTGACGATCAACAATGGCAACATCCTTGCACGGAGAGATTCCAACACGAAACCCATCCTGCTCAAATGAAACTGGAAAAGAAGAGTCTGTCGTTTCGTCGAGCAATGTTTCCGCAGTACAGAATCGACCAAAAACACTCGTCCACGATGCAGCTCGACGAAGTAAATCAAACCATGGACTCGCACTCCCTGCGTGATGACAGAACATAATAAGAACCATATGGTCGTGGTCCATGGCATCACTTAACGTGGAACTTAGNGAAAGAACTGCTGCAGAACTGCGGGCATCGAGCATTTTCGGCTCAAGTGCCGCGAGCTGATTCTTGCTTTCATTTTTCCACTGAAAGCATGCCGCACCGGCAGATGGCATAGGGAATCCATCGAAGCTTGACCACAGTACTCCTCGATAACCACATCGTTGCAAAATTGGCAGAAAGAGAGAAGCTCGTGGTCCAGCATGGCAACCAAAAATTTCCGGCAGAACACCAACAGCCTTTTGCCATGCATCTCTTCCCTTCACTACTTCTCGATCCATTTGCTCGGGTGACATCAAAGCAAATGNAAGGTTTCCAGATACGCTACCAAGCAAAGAAAGAGAGCCATCGGCAACTCTGTGTCGGATTCGTTCGGAAATGTCACACGATTGTTCCAGACAACTGACCGCTTTGGTATCAGCCAATAATGTGAGNGGAACCGGNGACTGCAANGTGNTCTGGAGTTCTGCTACCGATTTTTCCNCAAGTANAACCAGATCAAGACACCAGCATTCCATTGGATAAAAGTGATCTCGTGTAGCCTCCAGACACTGGAACGCCTGAGCCATTTTTTCCTGAGCGAGTGCCGGCTGATCGTCCTTCCAGGCTTTTGCCGATTCTGTGACAACCTCCAGAAAACCGGTTTGATCCAAGGGCGTATCAGANCGCATTCGATTGGCTAAGCGTTCGAACAGCAAAACTGTTANNCCGAGGGAACGAAAATCTTCAACAAAAGAAACCTGCCAGTCAGATAATGTTTTATTCTCACTGCTAACTGGAGAACTGTTCGACATATCGACACAGCATGCTTCATATAATTCTGAGAGAAATGATTCGGTATCAACTTGGTGTAGAAATATTTGTCCTTCACTGAATGGTGGAGAGGCTCCGGTTACAAATCTTTCTGAAAGTCCTTCCGGGATAATGCCAACTATTTTTCCTTCACGAGTCCACGGCAAGTCAACACTTGCCCAACTCGGAAGCCCCTCGGATTCACAGATTACAAAAGGATGCCACGCAACTGTCCACGCATTAAGAATTGCAGATGCCTCATCGTTCTCCATCCATTCAGACAAATCTTCAAGCGAATGACACGGCAGAAAGACCGTCACTTCTGGTCGAGAGTGTTGTTCAGAATCATTCATATCAAACTGCAAGTTCTCGAAAGACTTGTTTTCACCCGGAAAAAGTGCTCAAGACGCGCCAATTTATTTTGCACAACCGGGGGGTTGTGCCGAATAAAATGTAGCTTATTTCCACTAACACGCTCTGTCCTACCAGCCGTTTTGACACAATGTAACAGGTCTGTTTATCCACCGTTTGACACTAGAAAACACGAATCCATACAGTTTCTGTATGGTATTCTTCATGAGTGTAAACTCTAAATTCGATGATGATCTGATTTTCACTTGATAGTGAAATGGCTTCCTTTCAATTTATTCATAGAAAAACGGATGCGGCATGGCACGCTCGCGGAACGTCTGGGGCATTGATATTGGCAAGTGCGGGCTAAAAGCCCTGCGCTGCAGCCGTTCCACAGAGGGAGAAAACCTCATCGCTGAGGCTTTCGATTACATCGAATATCCCATGCTGCTTACCCAGCCAGAGGCGGATCCAGGGGAACTTGTTCGCGATGCAGTAGAAGAATTCCTTAGTCGTAATGATATCTCCGGAGACACAATAGCTGTTTCAGTTCCCGGACAGGCAGGGCTCAGCAAGTTCATTAAATTGCCACCTGTCGAAGCAAGCAAGATTCCGGACATTGTCACGTACGAAGCCCGACAACAAATTCCATTCCCGCTCGAACAGGTCATATGGAGTTGGCAGAGGCTCGAAGGGGGAATTGAAGAAAGTGGCTTCGTAATTGATGCTGAAATTGCACTTTTTGCAATGAAACGTGATCAGGTTGCAAAAGCTCTCGAGCCGTTCAAGGAAGCCGATATCGAGATCGATATCCTACAACTGAGCCCTGTTTCCTTGGCGAATGTTGTTATGTTTGATCAGCTTCCCAAAGCAACTGAGCTTGATCCAGAGGATCCCCCGCCATCAATTGTTTTGGCCTCAATGGGTGTGGATTCAACAGATCTTATTGTTACAAACGGACTAAAAATTTGGCAGCGAACAATGCCTATCGGTGGCAGTAATTTCACCCGGGCACTCGTGCAGGGAATGCGGATGACATTCCCAAAAGCAGAGAATCTAAAGCGGAACGCCGCGCGGGCTGACGATCCTAAAAAAGTTTTCCAAACTTTGAGACCTGTCTTCAATGAATTTGCCAGTGAACTACAGAGATCTTTGAATTACTTTACCGGTCAAGATCGCACTGCAAAGATTGGTCAGGTTTTGCTCGTTGGAAACGCTGCAAAACTTCGTGGACTCAGCGACTTTCTTGCGAAACAACTCCAACTTGAAGTGCACCGTCTGCGAGAATTCAAACGGCTTGAGGGAGATCTGATTCTGAAAACTCCCGCATACCGGGAAAACCAACTGGCCTTTGCTGCAGTGTATGGGTTAGCGCTGCAAGGGTTGGGCGTTGCAAGCATACGAACAAACCTCTTACCAAGCGATGTCACGCGGGACCGATTGATTGAGGCAAAGAAGCCTTGGGCAGTTGCTGCCATGCTGGGCCTTCTGGTTGCCGCACTCATTAATTTCCTAGGTATCTACGTTGCTTGGAGTAGCTACTCTGAAAACCTTTTTGCAGATGCATTTACCCAAGTTGATTCTGTTGTTTCAAAATCTTCTCAGATCCAGAGTAGCCTTCAGCAGGCTCAATCTGAGCAACTCGAGATTCTTGAAACCCAGCAAAGATTAATTCGAATCGGTGATCGTCGCTTTCAGGCCCTTGAATTGATTCGAACTATTGAGTCAATGATCCCTCGTAACGAACCGGACAAGACTGACGAATTGCTTCGAGACGAAATGAACGCTGCTGAGGCTGCCCTGAAAGAACAAGAGGCAAGCGAAATGCCAAATGCTCTTTCGGTGAAGCCGACCATACCGATCTCAATTAATTACGATGAGCTCCATATCGATTCTTTGGACTGCCAGTATTTCGAAGATCTCTCTACTTGGTTTGAACCAATTGAAGAAGATTGGAGAACCACAATCGCTGCGGCAGAGTTTGCAAGCTTTGATACAGAAGAGTCCTCTGAAGCTGAGCCATCTGAAGCGGACTCTGCGGAAGAAGCTATATCTGAAACAGATAATGACGACAATGAGAATATGGATAGCGGTGCAAATGAATTCGAGGAGAGCGAACCAGAAACTCCTTCGGGCGCTGGCTGGGTTATCCAAATCGTCGGACATCACTTCCACAATGAGGATTATCATGCACCGTTCGAGGGAAAAACCTATCTTCGGACGACATTCATTGAATCTCTTTTAGGCGAAAGAGGTGAGATCGTGACGGTATCAGCTGGCCCAGAGGCGGGAGAAAAAGTTTTCCCAAAAGATATCGGCATTGGCTTTCCTGTAATTATTGAATCCAATCCAATTGAGGACTTCTGGATATCCACTGCTGTCGACAGTATCGGTGATGATGGCATGGGTATGGGTTCAAGCCGAAGCCCAACAAGAGGAGTTGATGGTGGGTTAATGGAAGATGGAATCGAGCTAAAAAAATATCGATTTGTAATCCAATTTGTTTGGAAACCAAAAACACCGGGGGCTGTTGAATTGGTTGCCGAAAGCGAAAGTGGTGATTATTAACAGTAAGTTTGTGCGTTTATAAGAATCCGCACAGATCAAGCCAAAAATTGAATTGGAAAAACTATGGTTGAAATTCCAGACGATATCAAAGGCTACCTCAAGCAAGTACAGAAGTATCACTTTTGGCTGCTGGCGCTTCTTCTGCCGCTTGTACTTGTCCCTCTTGCATTTACCGCTGATGCGAAACTACTTAATGAAATAAACACTCGCTCATCTGCCGTGAAGGCAAAGGTCGATTCAATTGACTCTGTCTCACGGAAAAATGTGGCGGGCCTTGAGGAATTTGGCCACCCACAATCAGACTGGGCAGAGGTGGTCACACGTTCAAACAACACTCTGCGACAACAAATTTTCGCTGAGTGGACATATCTCTGGGATCAGCAAAAAGCCATTCGAACGTGGCCCGCCCCTGCTGACATTGGTGTTGATTTCTTGCGAGCAATTGCTCGTTTGAAACCTGACCAAGACCTCCCTGCTCGTTTCCGAGATCGATATCTTCAGAGAATCCGTCGTGTTGTCCAAAAGCTACCCAGCCGAATTGATGCAAAAGAATCAATGGAAGCATTAGGAGGAGAGAGTGGATTCGAGAGGGGTGAGTTTGGGATGTCTCCAGACATGGCTAGCACCGATGAAGACACGGACAACAGAGTCATTTGGGATTCGATGGACCAAAATGAGCTATTTCAGACTTTTTACTGGACATCGACACCGTCAACAAAGCAAATTCTTCTTGCGCAAGAAGAACTCTGGGCATATGAAATTCTTTGCGATGTAGTCGCTCAAGCAAACAATGAGTCAACTGGATCCCATAATGCAACAATTCCGTACATCAGCCAGTTGGCAGTGGGGTATCGTGCCGCAGAAGAAGATCCTGGTGGACGTAAAGGAGGGCGTTTAAAAACGAAATCGGCTGGCTTTGACGAGTATATGGACATGGACATGGGCATGGACATGGGCATGGACATGAACATGGAGATGGACATGGAGATGGACATGGGCATGGGCATGGAGATGGACATGGACATGGGCATGG
>NZNR01000114.1 GCA_002694955.1 Planctomycetaceae bacterium | reverse complement strand
AATAGACCAGCAGGCATATCGTGCAGCGCTAGCGATAGGTTTTACAGCCGCTATTTTGCAAATGATATTTTCAGCGTTTCGTACTGGGATCCTCGGGGAGTTTTTTCCGATCTCAGTAGTGCACGGAATGCTTGCTGGGATAGGNNAAATTATTATNTGTATNAAACAGCTTCCGATTGCNCTNGGCGTAGNAGCNTCAGGTGAGCCGCTAGAAATTCTTNCAGATCTTCCTCATCTNCTTGCCGAAGCCAATCCTGCCATTGCAGTTATCGGTATCTCAAGTCTTGTCATCATGTTTGCATGGCCTGCTTGTGTAAGTCCGTGGCCATTTTTTCGCAAAGTTCCCGCTCCAATCGTGGTTCTTCTTGTCGCGATGCCGGCTGGGTATGGCTTTGATCTGTTGCACGAGCATTCGTATTATCTGCAGGGGCACGAATATCAACTCGGTGAACAGTTCCTTGTCAGCATGCCAAAACAGGTTTTTGGCATGTTCCGAGATGTTACGCTCCCNAANTTCGCCGTTCTCACTGACCCANGGGCGTGGAAGTGGGCAATCATCTTTTTCTGTATTGGGAGTCTNGAGTCNGTGCTGAGCGCCAAAGCCATTGATGCCGTCGATCCTTGGAAGCGACGCAGTAATATGGACCGAGACCTTTTTGCGGTGGGCGCAGGCAACCTGATTGCTTCACTGCTCGGTGGCCTTCCGATGATTTCAGAAATCGTCAGGTCGAAAGCGAATATTGATAACGGCGGAANGACNCGCTTTGCCAACTTCTGGCACGCAGTTTTTCTTTTGTTATGCGTGGCAATTATTCCAACATTTCTTCATCTCATTCCGCTTGCTGCACTTGCTGCTATGCTCGTCTACACGGGCTTCCGTCTGACCCACCCGACTGAATTTGTCCATATTTATCGAATCGGCCGGGAGCAACTTGCCATTTTCATCACAACGATGGTCATGGTAGTCGTCACAGATTTACTTGTTGGTGTCCTTATTGGTGTAATTCTTAAGGTAGCACTTCATCTTGCTAATGGGGTTCCCGTTCGATCTCTCTTTAAGCCCTACCTCGAGGTTGAAGACATCTCAGATGATACGAGTCTTATTCGTGCTCGAGACTCTGCGGTATTCAGCAACTGGATTCCATTCCGCCGGCAAATCGAGCAAGTGGGCCTTGTTCAGAAGCGAAATCTGGTTATCGATCTTTCTGGTGTGCAGCTTGTCGATGACAGTGTGCTGGAAAAACTTGAGGAGATGAGAGAAGCATTCGAACTGGAAGGACTCGGCTTTGCCGTCCGTGGACTCGATTCCCTGATTCCAATGTCTGATAATGTTCTTGCTACTCGCAAGCGAACATTGGGTCAAATGAAGCGATTGACGATCATGGCGCCGTCGGCAGTGGCAGAGCACCTTATCGATGAGTTTTTTGAACGCGGCGTGACCGGATATACAATTACTGAGTGCAAGGGGGGAGGTCGACAGTTTGCCGACGGCCCGCTTCTTCAGCGAGCAAGATCAGTACGCCTCGAAGTGCTCGTTCCAACAACAAAAGCTGCTGCGCTTATCGAATTCCTGCGATCTGAGATTCTGCCAGAATTTACGGCGACTATCTGCCTTGAGACGGTTGAAGTACTCCACTCAACCGATTTTGATTAGAGGTTGCTTAAGAATAAGAATAAGTAGTTCAAGCTGATGCAGAAATCTGCGATGAGGTTGCAAGGTGTAGTGCGACTTTACAGCCTGTGAGGAACTGCTCGATATCCAGCCTTTCGCNNAGTGAATGCCCGGCGACCTGGCCTGCTCCAAGTGTTGCAACTGGAATACCGCGAGCGTTGAGCCAGTTGGCATCAAGTGCGCCTTGTGTCGTAAGAAGTTCCGGCTTCATCCCGAGTGACCGAATAGCATCCTCAGCAGCTTTCACAGAGGCTGCATTTTTTGGAATCATGAAAGGCTCGTATTCGATGTCTGTGTGAAATGTAACAGACCCTCGTTGCCCCCGGGAATTCTTTGTTGAGCGAANGGCTCGTTGACACGCTCGCTCGACTTCACGAGCNATGCGGTCGAGAAGCCGGTGATCAAAACTGCGACACTCTCCCTCGATATCTACACGATCAGTCACAACGTTTGTTGCGTCACCGCCATGGATAGTGGCAAGATTACAGGTTCCCACTTTGCCGCCGCGGAGAAATTCGCCGTGCCATCCTCCGCTTACAATGTCGTGGATGGCGAGGCCTGCGAGCGTCACTGCACTTACACCACGGTCAGCAGCACCGCCTGCATGGGACGCTATGCCATGGAATTGAATAGAGAGAGTCCTGCCGCCGATGGCTGCATGAGTGATTCTTTGAGGACCACGGCCATCCCAGTTCCATGCTAATTTAGGTTTGCCGAGTTTGCTCACATTCACAAAACGGCTGCCGAATAGCCCGAGTTCTTCTTGAATTGTGAACAAAAGAGTAAGGGGAGGGTGTGGGATTTTTTTCCTTTGGATTTCCAGAATAGCGTTGAGTATGGCGGCAACACCGGAGCGATTGTCTGCACCAAGGGCAGTTTTTGGATTTCCCGAGACAATGGAGTCGCCACGCTTTATTGGTCTGCAGCCAATGCATAANGGAACCGTGTCGAGGTGTGCCATAAGCATTCTTCTNGGNGCCCGAATAGTTCCNGGAAGTTTCACAATGAGATTGCCAGTACTTCCCCCAGCTGGTGATTTCTTGTGCGCGTTATCCGTTGTGATCGCTGAGGCTGGAATACCGGCGGCGGTCAGCAGTTTCCGAACCTGTTGAGCAATTTTTTCTTCATGGCAACTTGGCCCCGGGGTCTTCATAAGAGAAACGACAAGGTCAATGGCACGATTTGCATCGATTGTTGACTGTCTAGTTGATCCAGATTTTTTCTTTGGTACTTGTGTTTTCATGGAATTTTCGATTCTGAATCCCGTTAGAGACGGCAGTTGAAAAATATCATTCGAAGTGCTCGTTATATTTTGAAGAGTTTTCTTTGGGTTTTTGTTGGTTCCTGTTATTTATTTGTTCACAATGATCTACATTGTGGTCGAGTCAAGGCGGGCATGATGTTAGCGTTTTTTGTAANTGCATCGATNCATTTCTTTGAATCGATNGGTGAGAGNTGTCTCGAAAAGGGGGGCGTGTGTGGNTAATAATCAAAATGAACAAGTGGGTGAGAAACTCGAGGAGTATACTCCGCCGCCCAAGACGTTCTGGAAAACAATTACGGCTCTTGGGCCAGGCATTATTCTCGCTAGTTCAATTGTTGGAAGTGGTGAACTTATTGCGACAACGGTCGTAGGCGCTAAGGTCGGTTTCAGTCTTTTATGGCTCATTATTCTCGGATGTGCAGTAAAAGTTGCCGCGCAAATCGAGATTGGACGAAATGCAATTACCTGGGGCCGCACTCCACTAGCCTCGTTCGACAGAGTACCGGGCCCACGAGTCGCTGGGCGAGGGTGGATTTATTGGTGCTGGGCCGTGATGATGATGTTAATTGTTGTTCAACAAGGAGGTATTCTTGCTGGCGTCGGCCAATCGCTCGCGGCTGCGCTGCCGCTTACGACTGCCGGTCGGGATGAAGGCACATTTCATGAAGATCTGGCTAAAGCAGAAATAGATACGGCTCTTGCAAGACTTAAGAATCGCGCAGATCTGGAGGCCATGGAAAAAAGTCTTGTAGCGCTGCGAGGTCAGGCTGAGGAACGAAATGCTTCTCACGATGCTTCAATCTATGCCGTTCTAATGGCATTGGTAACAGGGGTTCTTCTTGCAAGTGGCCGGTACGGGCTTATTGAACGATTGTCACTTGTTCTTGTTCTTGCTTTTACGCTATTTACTTTTCTTGCCGTTGTCATGCTCCAGGCTGACCCCAATTGGGCTGTGTCTGGTGAGGAATGGATAGCTGGGCTGACTCCATCACTCAAGGGGTCGCGTGGGGGGGTCTCAGTCGCACTTGCAGCTCTCGGTATTATCGGCGTTGGGGCTGCGGAGTTGATGGTTTATCCGTATTGGTGTCTTGAGAAGGGATACGGAAAGTCAATTGGCACTCATTCCCTTTCAGACAACTGGGCCCTCAATGCCAGAGGGTGGATGCGGGTAATGCAGCTTGATGCATGGCTCTCAATGATTGTGTACACGTTGGTTACTGTTTTCTTCTATGTGCTGGGTGCCGCGACTCTCGGGCGGCTTGGACTTGTGCCTTCTGGAGATGAAATGGTGCGAACTCTCGGTCAAATGTACGTGCCTATTTTTGGTAGCTGGATTCAGCAGGTGTTTCTGTTCGGTGCTTTTGCAGTTTTGTATTCAACTTTTTTTGTTGCGGCAGCAGGAAACTCCCGGATGGTTGCTGATGGTTTGGTTCTCGCTGGTTTTGTGCGTGGGGATGAGGCCTCCCGTCGAAAAGCTGTGCGAGTTACGTGTGTGGTGTGGGTGAGTGCAGCATTAGCTATGGCATTTTTGTTCCGTGCCCCTGTTGCAATGGTCTTGGCAAGTGGTGTTGCGCAGGCTGTGATGTTGGGGGTGCTTGCTGTTGCCGTCCTCTATTTTCGTTACTGCGATATTGATAAACGACTAACCCCAAGAAAAAGCTGGGATATTCTGCTTTGGTTATCCGCTGTTGGCTTTGTTGTGATTGCGGTTTGGACGATATGGCAAAAAGTCATGGACTTTCTGTTTCTTTAAAAACGTCGTGATGCACACCCATACGTCGCGTTTTCTCCTGCCTTCGATTAATCTATTGTTAAGACTAATGGGTTAGTTGTGGCTTGAAGAATTGTTTCAGGACGAAAGCATTTCGTCTCGAGTAATAGTAATCCTGAAGCTAGTGATTATGCACGAGGAGTAAATGTGAGTAGCCAAAGTTCAGCAAATCTTTCCGTACCAAGTAGCCCGCTTCTTGATTTTGATGCGCAAAGGCTGATGCAGCACTACCATGCGGCTGAATACGAGCACATGGCGGCACAATTTCTGGCAGTGCTCATGCATCTGCGAGATACGACGTACTATCAAATTGAGGAAGCCAATCATGCTGCGATCAATAACTTTGTAAAACACTTTCTTTACTTCATGTCTCAGGAGGATTTCATACTTCCTGAGAAGTACGCCTCCAGCTTTATTGATCTGAATGCTGTCATTGGCAATGTAGTTGCGATCAGTGATTTCAGAACAACGGACCCATTTATTCAGGTTCTTTTGAAGCAACAGCGAAACTTTACGAAGTTGCTGTCGCTCTATTCGGGACGTAATAGAGTAAAGATTGATCGGCGGTTACTGTTTGCAACGAGTCCCCAACTAGCTACTCAGTGGTATTTTTGTTTTCTTGAAATGTATCGAACTGGTCCGTCTGATCCAGAAACGCTTGCTCATCTCCGTGATCATATTACGTTCGAAGATGATCGTTTGGTTGGAATTAATTCATTCACGCATCATGCATATTTTGGTGCTACGTATATTGACAACGAGAAAGATTACCTCGTGAAGCAGCGGATTAATCGGCTTTTCCAGGCAACGCCTCTTTGCCAACGAAAAATCAGCAATAGTCCAAAGCCAAAGAAAATAGGTGTGCTTTCTTCGATGTGGTTTCCCCGGCAGAGTGTTTATCGTTCACAGCATCCATTCCTGAGAGAGCTTGCAAAAAACCATGAACTTGTGCTGGTTCACCTGGGGCGACCCCGAGAAGATCTAGATACTGAAATTTTTACTGATGTACGTTACTACAACGCTTCAGAAAAAGCAGATGATCTATCCGCCGTCGATCCGAATGATTTTTCTATGGCTTATTTTCCTGATATCGGGATGAGTATAGAGAGCATCATCCTTGCCAATATGCGTATTGCTCCGATTCAAGTGAGCAATTACGGGCACCCCGTGAGTACTTTTGGGGCAAAGGTAGATTACTGGATTGGTGGACGTGAAACCGAGGTAGCTGATCGTGCACGTGAGCACTATTCTGAGCGGCTTGTTTTAATTCCGGGATGTGCGCAGGCGCCGGTTCCACTGGAGTATCGGCTGGAGTACCCAACGCTTGCAGAAAAGCCAATCATTATTAACTGTACGTGGAGTGGTCAAAAGATTAATAGTGAGCATCTCAATCGTCTTAAGGTGATTTCTGAGAGAGTTGAAACCCCAGTGAAGTTTCACTTTTTTCCGGGCGGTGCAGTTCTCGGTAATGGGTATCTGCCGCTCAAGCGTGCAATTGAGGATATTCTTGGTACAGAGCAGACAGTTGTAATGCCAAACTTTGACTTTCAGCAGTACATGCAGTCTCTGGAACAAGCTCATTTCGCAATCGATGCTCATCCCTTCGGTGGGTATAATACAGCAGTTGATCTGCTTACCTTAAGGTTGCCTGTTGTGACTCTTGCTGGCAATCGTTTTTATAACCTATCGACAGCGTACTTGCTCAATAAAGTCGGGCTCGAAGAACTAGTCACGCACAACGAAACTGACTTTCTTGATGCGTGCTGTCAAATGATTGATGATGCAGACTTTCGCGGACGTATGCAGCGAAGGATGAAGATAGCCGATCTTGATTCGACAGTTCTCAGTCTGGAGCATGTTCCTGCGTTTGCACGTGCGATTGACTATATCCTTGATAATCACGATTCACTTAAAGAGGAGAGTGCACGAAATCCAATCACAGTTACCTGATGATCAGTTGTCTAGCAAATAGTCTGTGGGCGAGAGTAGGTCGGGTTCTTCGGATAAAATGCCCTGTCGGCTTGTGCTTTCTCAATGGAGGCATAGCGATTAAGAAATGCCCGAGACGTATCGTTTATTTTCTAAGCGTGTTCGCAAACGGGGCTTCTTGTCAGCGCGAATTCATCAGAGATAAAATTGGAACCAGTAGGTGATTTGTGGCATGCAGACTAATTTGCATTGATTGAACGCTTCAGAGAGCTAAGAAGTTCAGGTACGCGTGGTGCTGCCATATAAACCCGTGCTGTTACTGCCGACCTGGGGAAAAACTGTGCAATAAAGTCAAAGCAGAACTCACTGCCTGTGTGTGAAATTGATGCCATGTTGGCGTAGACTCCACCAAGCAAGTCATCTGGAAGTTTCAGGTTGTCGTAGATGTCTGCAATTGGAGCCTGTTGGGTTGCACTCATTTTGCCCGGAGGCGGTGCAGGACTTTGCGGGGCACCGGCAGTTTTGGGGTTCTCTGTT
>NZNR01000113.1 GCA_002694955.1 Planctomycetaceae bacterium | reverse complement strand
TTTTCATCCTCAACCATGAACCCATCTGTCGCACGAATGACTGCTTTGTAGTTGCCCGGCAAAATAGCCATTTCAAATGCACCGGTTGATCTGTCGAATGATCCAGAACCTCCGCCGTTCTCACCCGTTTCTGAGACGAGATTCACGTACGACTCACCCTCACCTTCACAAATGAGCGGCGAGCCATCCAGCATGACCGTTCCATTGATTTTTACTTTNCCGTCNGTNTTCTTTTGGCNNCACCCNGTGNTGCANACNAAACCAGTCAANAGAACGAGTGGAAANAGAAGGCTATAACGGCCCAGATTTTTCAACACAGAATGAAAGANAGAATGTGGNGTNAACACTGCAGGACTCCTCGAATAAAAAATAAAATATGTCTCTCAATAAAAAAGCCCATCCCCAGNTCGGCTCAGCTAACTAAGGATGGGCGTGAATCACCAATACCTACTAACTAAGGNAACTTCCCNCGTGAATCACCGTCGGCACGATTTCCAAGAAAGTTAAAAACCTGGAAGTCAATCGTATCGCTCAGCCAGTGACCAGCCCCATCAGCAGTAGCNACGCCGAAGACACCACCAGTGTGCATGCTGCCCGCGCCACAGTTCTTCGCTCGCTGTGGGTTGTTACCGTCTGAAGTTGTTTCGTCGATATGCGATGAATTTGGACGAATTGATGTCGGTGTGCCTACCTCCGCGTTAAACATTGCAGAGCGTTTGTGCAAACCTGGGCGGCGTTCGATAAGCAGAAGCGTGTTCGAAGTGCCATCNGTAATGTCTTTAAATTCACACTCAAATTCATAACTCCAGTTGAAAACCCCAGGAGTTGCCTTGACGCTGTATATCGGCTGTGATGCTGAATTCCACCAATTTGATGCAGCACGACACCAAGATGCAGTTGATCCATTCGGACAATCAGGCGTGGCCGCAGGAAACCCGAGAGGACCAAGCGACACGTCATAACATCGACCACCTGTGCGACGATTGTTGTGATAGCCCCACATCCCAAGATTTTTCCCATCGACCGTTTTCCCACTAAAAGAGTCTGGATCAGAAGGGCAAAACTGTGCAGTGTAAATTGGTTCACCGCCAACAACNGGAGCCANTGCAGTCATATTATTTACAGCTTGNCCTGGGCCTTTTTTCCCGGATAACTGATGCTGGTTCAGTAAGTCCATCTTGTCGTATGTTGTGCTCATTTCAATAAATGGCATAAGTACAACCGTGAAAGACTTCCAGATTTGATTGACAGCAGTGCTACCAGGTGAACGTCTGGTAGAACCCGAGGGCAACGATCTTTTTGCATCAGCATATGTATGCATTGCCAACGCATTCTGCTTCATTTTATTGCCACACGCCGACCGACGAGCAGCCTCACGAGCCTGCTGCACTGCGGGCAGAAGAAGACCAACAAGGACGCCAATAATGGCGATCACGACCAGCAGTTCGATCAGCGTAAAGGCAGACCGCTTTCTCGAAATATTCATGGTTCCCATAGCATTTCCCCAAGAAGTGAAAGAAAATATTTATCTTTCAAAGTATCTGCAAACAGGCAACCACAAACCATCCTGTAAACACATGAATGAACAATAGAAACTGGTACAAGAATATCACTTACCAAGGCTGCTGTATGCCTCACGAAGTAGTGCTTCAGTTTCATCCCAACCAATGCAGGCGTCGGTGATGGAAACACCATATTCAAGAGCTGACCGATCCTGATTAGGCTTTTGTTTCCCGGGATTAATATTACTTTCAAGCATGACGCCGACGATTGAATGATCTCCTTCAATACGCTGCTTGAGAACATCTCGGAAGACAATTGACTGTCGACGATGATCTTTCCCTGAGTTTGCATGACTGCAATCGACTATGACNCGCGGCTTTAATCCAGCCTGCTCAAGTNTGTTTCTCGCATCAAGTAACATATCCGGAGAGTAGTTTGAACCAGCTCGTCCTCCACGAAGCATCAACACACCCCAAGGATTTCCAGCAGTCGACACGACGCAGATACCACCNCCGTTATCAATACCCAAAAATGAATGCGGGGCCTTCGCTGCTTGCATGGCATCAATCGCAGCTTGCAGCGAGCCATCTGTTGAGTTCTTGAAACCAACTGGCATAGANAGACCGCTCGCCATCTGACGATGGGTTGGTGACTCTGTTGTACGGGCGCCAATTGCACCAAGCACGATGGTATCAGCAATAAACTGAGGTGTTATTGGCTCCAAAAATTCTGTTGCCGTCGATAAACCCATATCTGCAATTTCAATCAGCAACTCACGCGCTAAGCGCAAGCCAGTTCCAACGTCAAAAGAATCATCCAGGTGCGGATCATTAATGAGACCCTTCCAGCCAACAGTTGTTCGTGGCTTTTCGAAATACACACGCATAACAACCAAAAGTCGATCTGAAACTTCCTTNGCAAGTGCGACCAATCTTGAGGCGTATTCACGAGCACCATCTAGATCATGAATTGAGCATGGGCCAACAACAACCAGAAGCCGTTCATCTTCACCAGCAAGCACTCTTTCAACCTGTTCTCTGCCCGAAACAACCGTTGCAGCTGCGGCATGGGTCAATGGATGCGCCGACACAAGTTGAGCCGGTGGCACAAGGGGGTCAAGGCTTCTGATGCGGACATCAGCAGTCGAAGGTTGGCTTTCAGATAAATTTGTGTTTGTTTCCATCTCTCTCACTCTACACCACGGCTGGAAACACTAAACCCCGGGGTGCATTTGGCCGAGTAGCGATCGACTTGGGTCATTCGGTATGTTCTTGAGGTCGTTTCTGTCTGCTTTTTTTCATTTACTTCCACCTTTTCAGGAATCTTGCCGCGTGACTAAGCATATTTTTGTGACCGGTGGGGTCGTCAGTTCGCTCGGTAAAGGGCTGACGAGTGCCTCAATCGCAATGCTCCTCGAATCACGTGGGCTGCGTGTCAAGATGCAGAAACTCGATCCGTACATTAATGTCGATCCAGGAACCATGAGCCCATATCAACATGGAGAGGTGTATGTCCTGGATGACGGCAGCGAAACTGATCTCGATTTAGGCCATTACGAACGATTCACCACAACGCATCTGACACGACAGAGCAACTATACCACCGGTCAGATTTACCAATCTGTAATCAACAAGGAACGACGGGGTGAGTTCCTCGGGAAAACAGTTCAAGTCATCCCACATATTACCAATGAAATAAAAGAAGTCGTTCTACAACTTGATGATACCGACACCGATGTTGTGATTACAGAAATTGGCGGCACAGTTGGAGACATCGAAAGCCTGCCTTTCCTTGAGGCCATTCGACAGATCCCTCTTGAGCGTGGTCGTGAAAATTGCATGTTCATTCACCTCACTCTGGTTCCATTCCTAAAGGCTGCTGGTGAACTCAAAACCAAGCCAACACAACACTCTGTTGGAATTCTCCGTCAGATTGGTATTCAGCCAGATATTCTTGTGTGCCGCACCGAGCGAAGCCTTGATACGTCCGACCGAGAAAAAATTGCGCTTTTTTGTAACGTCCCACTGCACTCCGTCATTGAAGAACGGGACAAAGACTTTTCAATCTATGAAGTTCCCTTGTCACTTCAGGCAAACAAGATTGATGACCTCATCCTGAAGCAACTCAACCTGCCCGCCGCTTCTGCAAATCTTGAAGGGTGGCACGATATTCTGCATCGGCTTCGCAACCCGGAACACGAGGTTTCAATTGCACTTGTAGGCAAATACGCTGAGCACCGTGATGCCTACAAAAGTATTTACGAGGCTCTCGATCACGGAGGCATTGCGAACTACACACAAGTCCGAGTTCAGCCAATAAAGAGTGAAGAAATTGAGCAGAACGGTGCAGAAAAGACACTTGCCGGATTTGATGCACTCATAGTCCCTGGGGGCTTTGGTGAACGTGGTGTGGAAGGAAAAGTCGAAGCTATTCGCTACGCTCGAGAACGGAATCTTCCATTTCTTGGAATTTGTCTAGGCATGCAGTGTGCGGTCATTGACTTTGCCCGTAATGTAGCTGGCCTCAGCGAAGCACACTCAACAGAGTTTTTCCGAGATACCCCACATCCGGTTATCTGCCTGATGGAAGAACAAGAGGGTGTGACAGACAAAGGTGGGACGATGCGACTCGGAAGCCAGCCTGCTCTTCTTAGCGACGGCAGCAGATCTAGAGCCGCATATGATGTTTCAGATATTTCTGAACGTCACCGCCACCGCTATGAATTCAACGGTGGCTACAGAAAACAACTCGAGGAAGCTGGTCTTCTGATCGCTGGCACACATCCGGAAAAAAGTCTTGTTGAAATTGTTGAAGTAGCGGAACACCCTTGGTTCGTCGCGGTGCAGTTTCATCCAGAATTTAAAAGTAAACCGACCGCTGCTCATCCGCTCTTTGCTGGTCTTGTTGCTGCAGCGGTAAGCCATCACACGGGTGTGAAATAATCAACACCGAATGTACTCTCTAGCGTATTGATCCTGTTACTTGAACCACGTGGACACCCTTATGACTGAACCTCCAGTTCCATCAAACGACAATGGCCCTATGAAAGCCCCTCCTGCTACATTCGAGTTTCTCGTTCAAACAATGTTTACTCAGGCTTTGATGGCCTTTGGGAAAATCCCGAACCCTATCACGAAAGAATCCCTGAAGAACCTCGATACTGCTCGACACTTCATTGACATGCTTGAAATGCTCGAGAAGAAAACAGCCGGAAATCTTGCTGATGATGAGAAGAAACTTCTTGAGGAAATTCTTCATCAGCTTCGCATGACGTTCATGGACGAGCAGCCAGGTTAAGAATTATATACACCATAGTATTCTCGGCAGCATTCTCTGTGAACATTGCCGTCTTATTAGCTGAAAGAATACCGTGATGGTTTCAATATATTCCAGTTCCGGAGAGTTTTAGATGACTGCTCAACGGCTCGATGGCAGAGCACTCGCCAAAAAAATTGAATCTGAACTTACACCGAAGGTAGCGGCACTAACCAGTAGAATTGGCCGCCCCCCGCGGCTTGTTGTTGTTCTCGTGGGAAACGTTGCCGCAAGTGCCTCGTATGTGAAAAGTAAAGCGTCTGCCGCAAAACGGGTAGGAATTACCGCCGATGTTTTTTCGGTCCCAGAATCAACTACAACGGCTGAGCTTGTATCTACCATCGAAGCCATCGGACAAGATGAACACGGGCTGGTTGATGGCATTCTCGTTCAGTTGCCACTCCCAGATCATGTCGATGCCCGGGCTGTGCTCGATGCGGTACCTCCTGACCGTGATGTCGATGGCTTTCATCCAGTAAACGCAGGTCTCCTTTCTCAAGGAAGGCCTCACTTTATTCCCTGCACTGCTGCAGGAGTTCAAAGAATGCTTCTCGATGCTGGCGTTGAGACTCGTGGCAAGCATGTCGTTATCGTCGGACGGAGTGACATTGTGGGAAAGCCACTGGCACTCCTTCTCGCCAGCCGTGGGCCAGGTGGCGATGCAACTGTGTCCATCTGCCACAGCCATACGTCTAATTTGAAGGAGGTGACTCAGCAAGCTGATATTCTTATAGCCGCCGTTGGTATTCCGCAGCTGATCACGGCCGACATGGTAAAACCCGGAGCTGTTGTAGTTGATGTAGGTATTAATCGAGTTCAAAACGGCGAAACAAGCCGACTTGTCGGTGACGTTGACTACGAACCTGTCGCTTCGGTTGCAGAAGCGATATCACCAGTACCCGGTGGAGTGGGGCCCCTTACTGTCGCAATGCTTCTAGAAAACACATTTTTTGCGGCTCATGAGCGGCAGAATATCTAAAAAACAGGGCCTTGATCACAGTTTTCGGCTTGTTTTCCTCAGGGCTTTCAGACTACCCTCCTCCCTCCAAATAAATGAATTCTGCGCCAGAATAACTTCCTGCGTAGTTGGAAAGTCTCAAAATTACTCAGCCTAAATTTTTGGCTGAAATCTTGGAGCCGTTCCAACAAGAAGACATTTAGAAGTGAAATGATACAACCTGCCATTTCCTGAATCATCAATGTGAACATCTGCGTTTTTTATTTATCTTATTCCCTAGATACATCAAACTGACTTCATGAAGTATTTCCTTCGCGCCCTTCGTGATGCTTCAAAAAGCTGGCCACTGCTCCTATCTGCATTTCTTTGTTCTGCTGGCGTAGCCGGGCTGTGGGGCGCAAACATCGCAGCACTTTTTCCGATCATCGAAGTCACCCTCAACGGAAAATCTCTGCAGGATTGGAATAAAACAAGAATAGAAACGGCTGAATCGAACCTTGCGAACCACGAACAAGAGATTGATCAACTACGCGAGCAATTAGCCGGTGGAGGCAGGACACAAGCGGAGAAAAACACGCTTCAAAATAGAATAGACACCCTCACACTCGAAGACAAAGGCCAAGGAGCCATCTTATCCTCAGCTCAAGCAATTCAGCCATGGCTGGAAAAATATATTCCGCGAGATCCTTTTCAGACTGTGCTTCTTGTAGTTGTCCTGATCGTCGTGAGCACCTTCTTGAAACACTGTCTACTTCTTACCAGCACAATGCTCGTTAGTTTTGTTGCAATGGCGATCTCAAGAGACCTCAGAGTCAAAATTTTCAACAAAGCCCTTGAATTGGACCGCACACAATTCATGAAAAATGGTTCAGCTGGTTTTATGGCTCAAGTCACCCACACAGCTGATATGCTTTCGAATGGAATCACGACTACCTTTGGTGGTGCAGTCACCGAACCCCTGAAAATAATTGCGTGCCTCGGCGGTGCTTTCTGTATTTCATGGCAGCTAACACTCGCGTGCCTCACATTGGCACCAGTTGTTGGATTCTTGATGGTATGGCTCAACCGAAAAATGCGCGGTGCCTCGAAGAACATTCTTGCTCAAGCACTTGGTTTTCATCACGTGATGCTCGAAGCACTCAATAACGTACTCACTGTGCAGGCCTATACCATGGAAGCTTTCGAGCGGGATCGGTTTCGGGACAGCACAAATCATATGATGAAAATTGGGCTTCGACACAACTTTTATCGAGCTCTTGCAAATCCAATTACAGAGGTGCTGGGAATTGGAATGGTCGCAACCTCGATCGCCGTCGGGGCGTGGTTGGTTATCAATCAGGAAACCCAAATTTTTGGTATTACCATGACAGAGCAACCAATGACCGTCCCTGGGATTATGGTTTTTTTCGGGATGCTGATTGGTGCTTCAGATCCTGTTAGAAAACTCTCTGGCGTCATAACGGGAATCAACGTAGGAATTGTTGGAGCACAGTCACTGTATCCGCTTCTTGATACACCTTCAAAACTGAAAGAAAAACCAAACCCGTACTATCTCCCATCACCGCACCGAGAGATTGCATTGCGAAATGTATCGTTTTCGTATGATGGAATCGACACAGTACTAAAGAATGTCGATGTTGCTATTGAGTTTGGTGAACGCGTAGCAATAGTCGGACCCAACGGAGGTGGGAAAAGCACGCTTATTAACCTCATATGTCGTTTTTACGATCCCACAGAAGGCACTGTTGAACTCGATAACGTTCCGTTGACAGAACTGGCGGTG
>NZNR01000112.1 GCA_002694955.1 Planctomycetaceae bacterium | reverse complement strand
CCTTGCCAAGCCGTATACCATGAGAGTGATAACGACGAGCGTTATGAGACCAAGCAATCCTCTTCGCAGTAAGTAAGAAGCCATCACTTACTCCTGCTGAGGCTTCCAAAGGCTGCCAAATCCTGGTGAGTAGTGGTATGGTCCACGTGGTGAAAATACATACCCACGGACATCTTTTGAGAATCCATAGAAACTGTTTCGCCAGTAAAGCCACGTGTAAGGCTGGTCGTCATAAAGAATCTCCTGAATTCTTCCGTACTTTTCTGCTCGCTTACTCCGGTCGAATTCCTGCCTTCCTTCGGCGTAGAGGCGATCAACCTCTGGATTTGAATAATTACAAAAATTTCTCATTGCGCCAGTCTTCCAAAGATTTTCAGACGTATCCGGGTCTGTTCCTGACCCCCAACCACCGAGATATGCCTGAAATTTCCGATTGAGAGTCAGGTCTTGCAAGACGGTTGACTCCACTGGCCGTACATTCAGACGTATGCCAATCTGATCAAGGTTCTCTTTCAACAACGTACATATCGCTATTCGTAATGGTTGTTGATTCACGATGATTGAAAACTCAAAGGGAACGGTCCGTCCATCAATCTCTTTATCACGAACACCGTCATTATCACTATCAATCCAACCAGCTTCATCCAGCAAGGCCTCTGCTTTATCAAGGTCCTGCTTATAGGGATCAAGTTTTTTAGTCGATGCCATCCATGCACCTGGATAGAAGATCCCAGTGCAAGGGTCGTAGAGACTGTAGCAAAGTTCTTCAAGCATCTCATCATGATCAAAGGCATAACTCATCGCTCTTCGTACGCGACGATCACGAAAAAATATTGTTTCTATATTCCACCCGAAATGAAAACTCACCCACTCTGGGGCTGTTGCTTTGGTATTCCGCTCATAAAAATCTTTTCCAACCGTCTGCGTTGTCCACTGTTCCGGCTGCAAGATCATCTCATGAATTTCACCTTTTTTGAGGGCCAAAAGTGTTGTATTTGGATCCTCGATAATTCGAAAACGTACTTCTTCAAAATACGGTTGCTCGCGAACCTTCTTGCCCTGAACTGTTGACCAGTTCTCCCGACGTCTTAAGACGATTTGTTGTCCTCGTTTTCTCTCTACAATTTCATATGGACCACCACAAACTGGCGATTGCTCTAACTGAACATGTTCTGCTGAGTCCTTTAAGGTAGGATCGGCCTCCCATGTCTTTTCATAAATATGCTTTGGAAGGACTGGAAAATTAATGTTCCAGACGTTCGTTGCAAGCGCCTCTTTATGAAAGAACACAAGTGTTTGGTCATCATACGCTTCGACCCACCGTAGCTGGTCAGTACCACTGCGCACGGCAGGAACTGGAACGCGTGGATCCATGATAACCATGAAAGTAAAAGCAATATCGTGAGCTGTAATCGGCTTTCCATCACTCCAGACCAGATCGTCACGAAGAACAACCTTATCGAGCATTCTGTCTGTACTAGTCTGCCATGTCTCAACGGTTTCGCTGGTAGCAAATGGCTCAAGATCACGACCGAATGAAAACAAACCAAATCCCGTAAGCCCAAGAATGTCAAACTCCGCTGAGGTGCTGATCATAATTGGGTTTGTGCTACCGAGATCACCATTAACATGGCGATCGATGCGAGCTGAATAGTCTGCTTCATCCTCTGCTGGAAGCCTGCCAAGTGCAGAAAGAATTAAATCATTCGACTCTGTCGAGTTATTTGAGATCGCTAGTGCACTTTCTACCGAACCAAGCACTTTTTCTTTCGACTGTGATTCACGTAAAAGCACTAGACCATCACGCACCGGCCGATCAATCCAGTTTGCCTCTTTATCAAGATCAGCGAGTTTAGGCACGTCGAAAGGATCTAACGAATGCGACTCAACCACAGGGAGTGGTTCTTGCCTCACTTCTGGTGATGCTGTCAACTCTGAGGGTGGTGCCTGCTGGACAGACTTTGAACCACCACAACCAACACAAATAAAACTGAGCAGAAGGCAACAATAGATCACTAAAAATATACGATGTCGTGATGCGGCAGATTCACTGCCAACCACTTCTTGCATACGATATCTCCTTGCAGAACCTATGGATAAGATTCGTCGTGCTTAAAAGGACGATGCTACGGCGGAAAGCATTCTTGGGTCAACGTCCACTCAACTGGAACAACGCTTGGGCAAATTATGTCCCATTTTATCACGCTTTGTAGCGAGATATTGTTCATTATATTTATTTGGCAGAGGTTGGATCGGTACTTGATCAACCACTTCGAGATCAAACCCACCATAAATAAAGGCATCCGTTTTCTTGGGGTTGTTCGTCAAAAGCCGCACTTTGGACAGCCCGATATCTTTGAGCAACTGAATACCTATCCCGTAATCACGCGAATCTGCAGGAAACCCTAGAGCTAGGTTCGCCTCTACTGTATCGAGACCAGTATCCTGAAGGGCATAAGCACGGATTTTTTGAACAAGACCTATTCCTCGACCTTCCTGCGGAAGATACACCACTGCGCCAACTCCCTCTTCACTGATCATTCCCAAAGCCATATGAAGTTGATCACCGCAATCACATCGCAGACTATCGATTAAGTCACCAGTGAAGCAGGAGGAATGCAGCCGAACAAGTGGTGCCTCCGTTGCCTGAAGATCACCCATAGTAAACACAATTGGCTGCTGTGACTCATAGCGAACATTGTATCCCAGAATTCGAAAGTTCCCCCACTTCGTGGGAAGATCTGCCTCGGCAACTCGTTCCACCAACTTTTCTTTTGTCCGTCGGTAGCGAATCAATTCTTCAATTGAAATAATTTCCAAGCCATGTTGCTTCGCTAGTGTCTGTAACGCATCGCGGTCCGCTCTATTCCCATCCACATCAAGAATTTCACAGAGAACACCTGATGGCTGTTTGCCTGAAAGACGTGCAAGATCAATCGTTGCTTCAGTGTGTCCCGCTCGCCTGAGAACTCCACCCTCTTTAGCAATGAGGGGAAATAGATGTCCGGGACGGACAAAATCGTGCGGACTACTCTCAGGATCCAGTATCGCAGAAACAGCCTCGGCCCTTTCCGCTGCTGTGATGCCCGTGCGAGCCGACACATGATCAACAGGTATGGTGAATGCAGTACCTAATGGAGTTGAGTTCGACTCCACCATCATCGGCAGTTCAAGTCGACGCGCGACATCTGGTAGAACAGACATACACACCTGACCTCGACCATGAGTAATCATGAAATTAATGGACTCAGGTGTCGCATCTTCAGCGGCACAGATAAAGTCCCCTTCGTTTTCACGATCTTCAGCATCCACAACAATCACGATCTTTCCATCTCGAAAAGCTCTGATGGCAGCGTCTATTGAGCTAAACTGGTCAGACATGCGTTCTTCCGAGTGGATCATTCATCCACACTCCACGTGTTTTGATATTTCCAATTTCACTATAGATTCTCTAAGCGTCTAGTCTGCCCTAAATCTCCTTCAAAAAAAATGGATCACACCATGCTTGCACGGGAAGAGTATATCGAGCAGTCCTACCTATTCCGGACGCTCGGCGAACGAATGCTCGACGGTGTTGCAACCCAAGAAGCCCTCAAAAGTTTAGGTCAGGAAATACTGGCTACAACGAAACTACCCCTCGCTATTGACTATCTTGTGAGTGATTTAAAACTCACGGGAACAATTGCACCTGCGATGCGGCAACTCAACCATTACTTTACAGCATTTCAAACGTTCGTCATGAGTGAGGCTGAAGACGAGGAAGGACGATTTGATCTTCGCACTGCGCTGTTAATACTTGAACGTGAAGCACAGTATCTTGCAGAAACAGGAACTCCTGAAGGACTTTTCTTCTATCGATTTGAATGCCTTTCGAGAAATCGGCTCGACTACATGCGCGGGCTGTCCGCTACAGCTGCTGACGATATATTCAATGATGACTGGAAAAATTGGATCACAATGGTTTCACGTCAAGTCGGTTTAATTGACTTGGCTGACCTGATTTATGTTCGCAGTGCTGAACTTCTACGACGCCAGCAAAGACAATTGTCATTTCGTGAGGACGTCGACTTACACAGCAATGAAAACACGACAACGCAACAGACTGCCATTTTATTTGGTGAAAAAGAAGGACGTATTGCTTGGGCTAATCGTGGCAAAGACCCTCTTTACCTCTTTGCTGCTTTGCAACGTCAGTTGGGTTATCCAGTCGTTCCAAAACCAAAACGCCAACAACCACAAAGTGAATCTCCCGCGCTGATGGCTCGCCGTATCGACCGACTTGAACTACGAGTCAAACTCCTTGAGGAAGAAACAAAGGATGGTATTGACCTCTCACAATTTGATCCAAAAAACGATTTATTCAAAGAATCTCCAAAAGATTAGCAGCAGGAGGCCACCACGTGTTTTAGGCTTGGCAAGATGGCTCAGGATTCGTTTTTATCGATCTCTATGTACTCTTTCTTATGAATACCTGCTGTATCATCACCACCTTCCTAGGCGTTAAAAACGCCGTAAAAAACTACAGCTTTATGTCAGAATGATAAAAGCAATGACATAAGTTCTGATGAGATCATCACCAATCTGTCGCCAATGAGTACCGTTTCAATGCTTCAGCATAAAAAGAACGAGTCTTACCCCCAAACACTTTTGCGTCCATGTCGCACTATTACTGGCATCTCTGCAATTCTTCTTCCATACAAAGACAATTATTCCGTTGATTGGGCTGGTTTCGAACAAAGTCTTGACCGCACAATAGCTGCCGGCCTAATCCCTGCCGTAAATATGGATACCGGATATGTCAGTTTGATAGATGAAGCGACACGCCGGGAAGTTCTGCAACGGACCAGTGCTATAACATCTGGTCTTGAATTTGTAGCTGGCGTCTACGTTGACGATTCACCAGGCGATGAGTTGAACACCGATACATACCGGCACAACACCGAACAGGTGGAGGCCGCTTCGGGAACACCTATTCTTTTTCAATCTTTCGGTTTGCACGAACTACCCGAAGATGAAATAGCGCCGGCATACGAGGCAATGACCCGTTCATGTGATAAATTTATCTTTTTTGAACTAGCAAAAGATTTTGCCCCTTTTGGGAGAATATACTCACTCAAGACCTATGAACGCTTAATGCTCATTACGAATGTGATTGGTGCCAAACATTCGTCACTGAATCGGGAAACTGAGTGGCGTCGAATCGATTTACGAAACCGTATTCGCCCTGATTTCAAAGTATTTACGGGAAATGATTTGGCAATCGACATGGTCATGTATGGAAGCGACTACCTGCTCGGACTGAGTGCCTTTGCCCCTGATGCCTTTGCTCGCCGCGATGCCATGTGGGCTGCTGGTGATCCGCGTTTCTTCAAGTTGAATGACGTGTTGCAATATCTCGGAGCATTTGCATTTCGACCTCCCGTCCCGGCCTATAAACACTCTGCTGCGATGTTTTTAAAGATACAAAACCAAATCGCTTGTAGTGTGAATCATCCAGATTCGCCTCAGCGTCCGGAAACTGACACTGAGGTCCTTTCTGTCATTGCCAACGATTTACGACAGCTTCTTGAGGAATCAAACCAGTGACTTTCCCACGTATCGCTAGTTTCAAAAATTACNCAGCATTCACCCATCATCTTGGAAATTTACCAGTTCCACTTCCTTGCGCTGAGAACGTTGAAAACGGTCCTGACTCACCGCTGGCACAATCCATTCAAGTTCACGATTTCACAATTGGAAATAGATTCTGCATTCTTCCAATGGAGGGATGGGACGGAACGGCAGACGGAAAGCCATCGGAACTTACTCGGCGTCGGTGGCATAATTTCGGTCGCAGCGGTGCCAAACTGATCTGGGGAGGGGAGGCGGTTGCTGTGCGTCATGATGGACGTGCAAATCCAAATCAACTGGTTATTAACAGCAAAAATCTATCGGATCTTGAATCACTACGTATAGAACTCGTCACTGCGCACGAGGCGGAGTTTGGTACCTCTGCAGATCTTGTCGTCGGCTTACAGCTAACGCATGCGGGACGCTTTGCCAAACCAGACTGCCATGAACGGATGCAACCACGAACAGCACAACGAAATTCAATACTCGATGCTCGGTGTGGTATTACTGATGATTCAGCTGTAGTCAGTGACGAGGATCTCACTGCCCTGATCGAGGATTTCATAAGTGCTGCATACCTTGCGGAGCAAGCGGGCTTTCAATTCGTTGACATTAAACACTGCCANGGATACCTCGGCCATGAACTGCTTAGCGGCGTTAATCGGCCTGGAAAATTTGGAGGCAACTTTGAAAATCGCACACGTTTTCTTCGAGAAATCGTTGAGGGCATCCGCAGTCAGACATCCTCTCTGAAAATCGGTGTTCGCGTCAGCGTTTTTGACTTTCTTCCATTCAAACAAGGAACGGATGGGTTCGGCATCCCGGAGAAAAATGGTGATCCAAGATTGTTATTTGGTGGTGATACTACGGGTACAGGGATCGATTTATATGAACCATTGAAGTTTCTTTCCCTGCTGGAATCATTGGGAATAAAATTAGTCTGCACGACTGCCGGAAGTCCTTACTACAACCCACATATCCAGCGTCCGGCTTTTTTTCCTCCGAGTGATGGATACCAACTTCCTGAAGATCCCTTATGCGGAGTATCTCGCCAGATTCAGGCCACGGCAGAATTAAAACGGCATCATCCAAAGCTTGTACTAGTTGGTTCTGGTTACAGNTATCTTCAAGAATGGTTGCCGCACGTATCGCAGGAGGTCATCCAAAGAGGATGGGCTGATTCTATTGGGCTTGGCCGCATGGTCTTGTCCTACCCAGAGTTACCAGCTGATGTCTTGGCTGGGCGAACGATGCCACGAAAGAGGATATGCCGCACGTTCAGTGACTGCACAACATCGGCCCGAAAAGGAATCGTGAGTGGTTGCTATCCACTCGATCCATTTTATAAAAAACGTGATAGAAATCTGAGTAATAGTGCATAGATGAAGGCATTTATGGGCCCGATAGTCTAATATGCTATTCCTTGTTTTTCTTCTCTCGAATTACACCAGAAATAGTCTTTCCCGGTGAAAAATGAATGCGTTTCATCCACAGGATTTCCTACCTTGAATGGCATTCATCAACAACGAGAACATCTTCAATCGATCGTGTCAGCGATTACATCTGCTACAGATCCGTATCGCCTTCTGACAGAGCGACTTACTCTCGAATCACCAAACGATGTGCTTACTTTTGATGGCCATCCTGTTTCTGGTGTCAGCAATCAGGCAGTAGAACTCAAGCAAACCGGAAGGGTCTGCGTTGTCGGCGGCGGAAAAGCTGCTGCAGGTTTTGCTGCCGGCTTAGAGCATCTGCTGGGCAAGGAACGTCTTCAGAAGCATAGGGTGCACGGCCTGGTGAGTGTGCCCGAGGGATGTGCCGTTCAGCTCGATCATGTCGAACTTCGGGAAACACGGGCTCGTGGAAACAATCTGCCAACGGAAGCTGTCATTCGAGCGACTCACGAGATGCTGAAACAACTACGATCTCTTGAGCAGGACGATCTCGCGTTTGTCTTAGTTACTGGCGGGGCTTCAGCATTACTTGAATCACCACGAGCGCCTTTTTCACTTCAAGCATTGGCAGCTCTCACAAAAAATCTTTCAAACGCTGGTGTTGAAATTGAAACTTTAAATGCAATACGGTGCATGGCCAGTAACGTAAAAGCTGGTGGGCTGGCAAACTCTTGTACCGCAGGCAGACTCATCGTGCTTGTTCTTTCAGACGTTCTTGATAACTCTCTGAAGGTAATCGGATCAGGTCCTTGTGCGCCACACACTATAAAACGATCAGCGATTGAACAGGTTCTTTTTGATCCGAATATCCCTCAATACGATCGTAGAATTATTTCTGAAGTAGCGCGCGAGTATTCAAAAGAACACGATGTATTCTCACCTTCCAAAAAATTTTCTAGCAACTGGGTCACTCCCAGAGGCTGTCGCGTTACTCACCTTATGCTTGGAACAAATGCCCTAGCGGTCGAAGCTGCAACTGCTGCTTCATCCGCACTTGGCTATAAGATTTTTTCCACCACGACAAGTACCGACTCACAGACAGCAAACAGGGTTGGGAGTCGTCTTGCAGCATCGCTCATCACAATGTCATCTCTAGACGCTACGAGGAACTACCCTCAGGCCCTGCTTGAGGGCGGCGAGGCAACTGTGCGCGTACCTTCCAAACATGGTGTTGGCGGGCGTAATCAACATACTGTTATAGCCGCAGCACACGACATTCTTATTCATCAAAAACGCACATGGCCAACCGGCACACTCATTGCAAGTTTCGGCACTGATGGTGAAGACGGGCCAACCTCTGCTGCAGGCGGATTCATTGATTCAGATATTGCCGAATCACTCGGCACCAATCCAAATAGTATTGCCGATGCGATTTACGGATGTAATTCATACGAACTTCTCAAATCGGCTGGTGGGCTTATTGAAACTGGACCAACGGGAACGAACGTTGCCGATATTCGAATCGTACTCACTCAGCCCACATCAGACTAACAATTACTCCTGCTCGACTGATTCTTTGACGTCAGTGATGTATGCATCTCCAGTGAGTCGAAAATAGTGCCCTTGAGGACTTCGATCGATTAGAAATGGACCAAGCGATTGATCACAATCAAGAAAAATCACTGTGTTTTTATCTGATGTCAATCGTCGCCTCGGCTCAAACGGTTTTTCATAACGCGCACCCTTTGAGATCCGTATCTCGTCAATTTCACCATTAAAAAATGAATTTGCTCGACCACGAATATCTGGATCAGCACCCACAATGAATGGAAGCCAATTTTCTTTTCGCTTCATAGACAATTTTGTGGGCTGCCGACCTTGTAGCTTTCCGTCAACATACAAAGCCAATGACTGACCCTCGTAGACCATGGCAACGTGATACCACTGATTCGTCTTGAGTTTCAGATCGGGCCGCACATTTCTATACGAACCTGCCAGAAAAACACTTGCGTCAAGTTGACCACGGGAAGCAAATATGCCGTATTCGCTCTGCTCTGTCTTGGCAAGAAGACCAACTCTGTCTGCAAACTCTCGCGCTTTAAACCAGCACTCCACGGTGAAAGGCCCTTGCGGAAGTTTCACTTTACCAGATTCAAGGAATACACAGTCACCCGCACCGTCAAGTGATAGTGCATGATTCTCGGCAACCCGCAAAACTTCTTTCTTACTAAAAAGCAACGGAACATTCCTTTTCACTTCTGGAATGCTATAGCGGGTTGCAGGTGCGAGGTAGTCTTGAGAAAGCGTCACCTGGACCATCTCTGACAATCTTTCAAACTGCTTTGCCTCGTACACCGCTTGAAAATCTACTTCACAACTTTTGCCCGCATTCAATGTGCCGTGAGCGTGATCTGGTGCAAAACGCCAACGATTGTCACTGCTCTCGAGAGAAACTGTGTACTCAACTGGACGACTTGTCGGATTTGAAAACGATACAGAAAACTGACTTGCGCTCGGCTTTTCACTCGCAGCCGCCGAAACCTGTATACCACCTTTAAAAGCGAGAGGAAGCCTCGCTAACTGAACTGTTTCTTCCTGAAGAGCGGACGTAATCTCTCTTACATCCATTGCCTTCCCTACCGGAAATGCTGCCATAGCGACCTGATCTTTTCGCACGGTAACTAGGTGATACTGATGCAGGTAACCTGCTTCAGGAACAACTCCTTTTTGGCCACCTCCAACGGTAGCAAGGGCGATATATTCAATTCCATCACTTGGATCACTGCGCATGTGGTGAATATGACCGGCAAAAACTGCCGTAACATTGCCTGCATCAACAAGCAAAGGATGGACACGTTTTTTCCAGTCATCACCATAATTACCACCAATCCATCGAGGATGGTGAAGAAAGATAAATTGGTGATGGCAATCCTTCCCACGCACAAGAGCCTGCTTCAAGAAAGAAAGTTGTTCGTCACTAATTTTTTGAAGATGTGGTTTTGAAAAACTTTTTTCACCAGTTTCCTGATCACCTTCATCGGAATAAATCACGGTAAACGCACATTGCTTATGCTGGAATGAATACCAAAGAGGTCCGAAATGCATCTCATAGTGTTCTTGGTGCTGAAACTTTGGCATCTCCGGGTCACTGAGTGGCCGCCAATACACATCATGGTTTCCTGCAACTGGAAACCAAGGACATAACAAACGATTCATAATTGCCTTGAACTCACGCATCTGAATAAGCCATTCATCTGTGCGGTTATATCCATTTATGAGATCACCGACTGTCATTACGAGATCAGGCTCAATAAGATTGACATCCCGAACAGCGTCAGCCAGAACATCAACGCCCTCTGGCTGCCCCCCAGTTCGATCTCCAAAGACGGCAAACGTAAACGCGTCTTCCTCAGAAGGAAGCGGCAGAACAATCTCGCTCGAGCGGGTAGTAAAAAATCGTTGTACGCTTGGTTGCATTGTCTTATGAGGGTTTCCATGCCGATGAAGATGGCGTTCATGGGACAAATGAGGAGTTTCGTTCTCGGCCGTGATATCTACTTCCTCGGTCGATGGACTTGCAGCTAGTGGTTGCCCAACACTCAAGAGAGGGAACACTCCTATACAAGCGGCAACAGACAGTGCTTGGAACACAATCTGCTGGGAGCAAATCTTCCAGAATTTTCCCATCACTGAAACCTTTTCTTTCCAAAACGGATACTAAAAACTTAAAGAGAAACGTCACACAACTTGACTGCTTCTTGCAGGCCAACAAATGGATCCCGCGTTGGTATAAACTCTTGCCCTACGTATCCTGTATAACCGATTGCGAGGAGTTTCTGCATAATCGGTGGATAGTTAATCTCCTGTGATTCATCCAGTTCTCCTCGCCCAGGATTTCCAGCAGTGTGCACGTGACCAATGATGTCTTTGCACTCTTCGATCCGCCGGATCACATCACCATTCATAATCTGAACGTGATAGATATCAAAAAGTAACTTTACGTTTTTAGACCCTACCCGCCGAAGCATATTAGCAACTGCGTCAACGTCATCACCCTGATAGCCAGGATGTCCCTTCATGGGATGGCTGTCATCACGAGTGTTCAGGTGCTCAAGGCAAATTGTTATATCCTGTTTCTCTGCATAACCAGCTATTTTCTTGAGACCCGTAACACAATTATCAAAAGCCTCTTCGTCTGTCATGGCACCACTCTTTGGGTTATCAGCATCTCGCCACTTAAAACCTGTAAAGGCAATAACTGCCGGGATACCGGCTGCTGCACAACTGTCAATCATCTGTGTCGTGCGAGCAATTACTTCATCCTGATATTGTGGATTATTAAATCCTTTGACATACGGCTTACCGGGCATGCCATTAGGAGCTATCGCACACGTCAGGTCATGTTTCTTCAGCGTTGTCCAATGCTCTGGCTGAGTCAGTTCGATAGACACACAGCCAAGCTCATTTGCAACCTGACACTGTTTTTTGATACTCCACTTTTCTCCCATAGAGCCAAAACACCATGAGACAATCGATTGCTTGATCGGTCCTTGAGAAGCTGTCGTCGAACCATGAACCCCTGTTGAAGTAGCCGCAACCGCTGCGCCAGCAACTGTTGTTAATACACTGCGACGATTCATTGCTGATGGCAACTGATTCATAGAAAATTCCCTCCGTTTATTTATCTACATTATTAGAACAAAAACTCTAATTTCTCCTACTAAGAACATCTATACAGACACGGTATTGTGTTTCGGGCGTGTTTCAAAAACAATCGGTGCATTCAAGGACTTCCCATGCCACAAAACACTCTTGTCTTATAGTTCTCTATTCTCTGGTTCTCCATGCCTCATCTCAAACGTATTCTAATCACCGGCGGTGCCGGCTTTCTTGGCAGTCATCTTTGCGAATGTCTTGTTGGAGCTGGTCACGATGTTATTTGTGTTGACAACTTCTTCACTAGCCAGAAAAGGAATGTTGCTCATCTACTCGACTGTTCAAATTTTGAACTTGTTAGACACGACATTATCCATCCACTTTGGCTTGAGGTTGATGAAATCTATAACCTCGCCTGCCCTGCCGCTCCCGGTCACTATCAGTACAATCCCATCAAAACCATGAAGACTTCCATGTCTGGTGCGATGAACCTCCTTGGCATGGCGAAAAGGTGCCAAGCAAAAGTACTCCAAGCCTCAACCAGCGAAGTGTACGGTGACCCGGAAGTCCATCCGCAGCCCGAAAGCTATCGAGGCTCAGTCAATCCAATTGGCGTCCGAGCATGTTATGACGAAGGAAAACGGGTGGCAGAAGCTCTTTGTATTGCATATGAAAGTTACAATGATGTTGACATTCGTATTGCCAGAATTTTTAACACATATGGGCCATATATGGATCCATAATAATCAATGGATTTTTTCATTGCATCCATCATCGTCTCTAGATTGTAGGTATGTTTAGGATGATGATATATCTCAAGACTAATACCATTATGCTCTTCTTTTAAGACCTGATACCTAGCAGAAACAAAAGTGAAAAAATTAAAAATTTGATCATCCATCTTATAATGAAAATATCGCCTACCCTCTTCCTGCCATTCTTTCTGTAAGTATCCCGGAGCCATTGCTATCTGATCTATATCCGTACTCATAACAGCCTCGAAATTGACCCAGTCCGCATCATCTCCAAGCAATGCATTCTGATTTCCTTTAGTGTCA
>NZNR01000111.1 GCA_002694955.1 Planctomycetaceae bacterium | reverse complement strand
ACCGTGGCAAAAGGTTCAAAAACGGAATTTCGATTTATCTATCGAAATCTTTATGAGGAAGATGTCCACGTTAGTAGCGTCCGGACAAGTTGTGGTTGCACCCAACCGGCGATCACAAAAAAGTTGATCAAGACACATGAAACTGGTGAAATTGTTGCAGCTTTCAATACAAGAACGTTTCTTGGTCAACATGGTGCGACACTTACGGTGACCTTTGATCAGCCGTTCTACGCGGAAGTACAACTCCGAGTAGCCGGGAATATTCGGGGTGACGTCGCATTCGAACCTGCATCAGTCAATCTTGGGAATGTTGACCTTGGGCGAGGAGCAGAGCAAGTCGTTCGTGTGACACACATAGGCTCTACTCCATGGGAAATAACTGACGTTCGGAGCGCAAATGTAAATTTTGAAGTGCTCCTTTCGCAGCCTCAGCATACAGGTTCCCAGTCTGCATATGACTTAACGCTTCGACTGAAACCGGATGCCCCAGCTGGCTATATAAACGACCAGTTGATTCTTGTTACAAATGATCCGAGAGCTGCACAGATTCCGATGGATGTTGAAGGACGTGTTGTGGCCGAAGTAACTGTAAGCCCCCAGCTTCTTGCCCTCGGTAACGTTGTGCCTGGAGGAAGTGTCACAAAGAATATCGTTGTTCGTGCCAACAGACCATTCTGCGTTACAGGGATTGTCTGCAATGATGGTTGTCTTAGTTGCCCAGCAAAAGAGACTCCTGCGAAAGTTCACATTTTGCCAGTGACGTTTCAAGCTGGAGATGTCGGTGGCCAAGTTGAGCGAGAACTGACCATAACAACTGACCTCGGTGATGGTGCAGTGCCGGTAGTAACTGTTCAGGCCATGGTCGATGGTGCGCCAGCTGATGGTGCTTCGGCGCGACGCAAACCCTCTCCGCAACAGTCTGTGAGCCTTCGGTAGCGTCTCGAAATTATCTGCGGTCTTGTATGGCAACGTAAGTTCGTGGCGTTGGGCCTACATATTTCGAAAGCGGGCGAATTAAATGATTTTCGTCCATTTGTTCAATAATGTGTGCTGTCCATCCACTTACGCGTGCAACAACAAAGAGTGGCGTGAAAAGATTAATAGGAAGCCCAAGAGCGTGATAGATGCGGGCTGCTGGCCAATCCAGGTTGGGCCGAAGTCCTTTTCTTTCAAGCATAAGTTGTTCGACGTTGTGCGCAAGATTTTCTAATTCATGGTGCGGCTCATAAATTGAATCGCTATGAATAAGTTGATGGCATGTTCTATCCAAAAGATCAGCCCTAATATCACCCATTTTGTATACACGGTGACCAAAACCCATGACAACTTCGTTGCTGTTCAGTTTCCGGGTGAGCCAAGGCTCAATATTTTCTGGCACACCAATGTCCATAAGTTGATGGAGAACTTTTTCATTTGCTCCGCCGTGAAGAGGGCCTTTAAGTGTCCCGATGGCGGCAGTCACTCCGGAGTGCAGGTCGGATCCTGTTGACGTGACAGTACGAGCGACAAACGTTGAGGCATTGAATTCATGCTCGGCGTATAAAATTAGTGTTGTGTTGAAAGCTGTTGCTGCGATGTCAGAAATTTCGGTATGACCTAATTTCTCTAACAGAGCAGTTGCCAGTGGCTTATCAGGCCAGGGCGATGGGTGGTTTCCGCGAAGGCAGTCAAGCCAGGTAGTCAACAAAGCAGGTACTTGGCCAAGTAGTTTTTCGGCTTTCATGTATTCTCGAGCAAGGGAACCACTGTTCGGCAATGCCATCGGCCCGTTGTCACAATCAAGTTGTCCGAGAATACTCACGCCAGTTCGAAGCACATCCATAATTGAAGAACTAGGTGATGTCTCGGCGAGTTTCTGAAAGCAAGTCACAACGGTTTCAGGTATGGATCCCGCGGCAGATTGAATTCTCTCGGTAAAGGCTTCGAGCTGGTGCAAGGTAGGGAGATCGCCCCAGAGCAATAGATGTGCAACTTCTTCGAAACTACANAGNACGAGATCCGAGACNGCGTACCCTCGGTATCGCAGGNTTTTTTCCAGTGAGCAGATGCTGGTTTGGCCAGCTGTGACACCAGCCAGCCCNTNTGCAGCGTCTTTTTGATCAGATGATGAATGAGGCATGTGTGCAGTTCTGTATCCAAATAATAGCGAAGCGTTTGTGTTATGCCGGATAAAAGGAGACGTTAAGTTGCGTGTAGTCGGTGTGCTATGCAAGTGGAGGATTGCCACGAGGATCTGAGGGTACATAGCCTAGTAAGTCATAGAGCTGTTCTCGCGTTTGCATGAAGTCAAGAAGAGGCTCTTGGCATTCCTTCTCAGCAAGAACATCAAGACCAAGTTCAATTGCTTTCATTGCCAGCCGGAGAAGGGTGACGGGGTAGAGCACAGCCGCAAATCCAAGATCACGCAACTCTCCACGAGATAAAAGAGGACTCTTGCCAAACTCGGTCATGTTTGCAACTCCAGGCAAATTAAGCTTTTTCAGGAGTTCCCCTGCTTCAGAAAACTCCTCTCTACTTTGTAGGGCTTCTGGGAAAAGCCAGTCAGCCCCAGCGTCGTGGTAGGCCTCCATTCGGGACAGGCAGTCTTTCATGGAGGTGACACCACGAGAATCGGTCCGAGCAATAATGACCGTATCAGTCGATTGGCGTCCTTCACAGGCAGCACGAATTCTTTCAGTCATTTCTTTCTGCGAAACGACCTGCTTGTAATCAAGATGACCGCATCGTCTATCGGTTGCTTGGTCTTCAATTTGAATTGCAGCTGCTCCTGCGGCTTCGAGTCGGGAGAAGTTGTTTGGGATTGTATCGATGTCACCATATCCCGTGTCAGCATCAACAATGACAGGTATGGTGACACTTTTTGCTAGCTGAAACGTTTGTTGCTCTAATATTTCAAATGGAATAAGCCCAATGTCAGGAATCCCCAGCAGTCCTGCTGACAGTGCGGCCCCAGAAAGATACACCGCTGGAAAACTGTGTCGTTCAATCGCTCTCGCTGCCAATGGAAAAGGTGCCCCAATAATCGCTATCGGACTGTTTTTCAGTGATGCGAGGAGTTTCTTCCCACTCTTGCCGACGTGAACGGGCGTTTTCTTTTCATCCATCTGCGTGTACTCGCGAGTGAGGAATATAAAAACCCTAGGCTTGTAAGCGTAACGTAATGGCTGGCATATTGGCTGTAGGACATTTGTCAGCATGGCACCAAAAGGTTGAAGATGGCTTAATATGCAAGGAGAAGGAACTCGCCACCAGACGATGAAGTCATTGCTTTTTGCAGTAATTGAAGTATTCGCATTTACCGCCATTTTTGCGATGGCTGGAGCATGGCCGGCACCTGATGTGAACGAAGGGTATTATCTGGCAAAAGCACGTCACTCGTTCAATCCGGAATGGTGTGGGAACGATTTTTTTCTCAATTCAGGAGAGGCGCATGGGCTCTTTTTCTATCTCCTTGGTCCTCTTGCAGCGTCCGTTTCGCTTTCTACAGCAGCATGGGTGGGGAGATGGGCTGGTTGGCTAGCATTAGCATTAGGCCTCCGACATGCGGTTATCCCTCTTCTACCCTCTTGTGTGCATCGTCTAGTTGCGGCAGTCATTTTTTCTTTAGCGGTCCGCTACACCACCATGGCTGGAGAATGGCTAATCGGAGGGTGTGAAGCGAAAGTTTTTGCATGGGCTCTTGTCTTGGCTGCGTGGAGTGAGGCTGTTCGTGGTCGTTGGGCCTTCGCGTGGCTGTTGAGTGGAGTGGCAACGGCCTTCCATCCCTTGGTGGGTGGGTGGATGATGATTGTCATTGGCCTCATCGTATTTGGAGACGTTGTAAGAAAATCGGCACGAATCAATTCATTGAAGCCACTCGTTCTAGCCTGTGTCCTCGGGGGCGCATGCCTGGCACTTGTTGGCTTATGGCCGGCCTCACAAATCTCCAGCGGGGTGCCTTCTGTTATTCGTAGTCAGGCAGCTGCTGTTTACGTGGTGGATCGGTTGCCACATCATCTCCTTCCCCGGACATTCCAGGAGTCCCTCGTTGCCAGGCATCTCCTTGCAATCATGTTTTGTGGATGTCTTTATGTGTCCTTGCCGTATGAAGCAAAGCGATTACGAGGTTTAATAGTTGTGCTAGCTGCTCTAACGATCTCTTTCGTTGGATTTGTATTGAGTTTGTTTGAACCAGTTGCTCCGTCCTTGGTGTATGGAATACTGCGTTTCTACTGGTTCCGACTAGCTGATGGCCTTGTTCCTCTAGGACTTTGTGTCCTGCTCACTCAGTTTCTTTTTTCAGCACGCGGGATTGAACTAAGCGATCAACCTTCTTTCAGGAGAATTGGCTTGGTTGCGGCCGTGTTTGCCTTTTTCGTATGCGATTCCTTTGTTCAGTTGAAGCATTGGCCAGTACTCGCTGAGGATTGTGTTTCGCGAGGTGACAAACTCAGTGCCGTTGATTCGTGGGTAGATGTTTGTCAGTGGATTCAAGAAGAGACATCCCCAACAGCCTGTTTTTTAACACCACGTGGCGCGTCAAGTTTTCTTTGGCGGGCACAACGATCAGAGGTTGTTGCTTGGAAAAATGTGCCCCAAGACCCAGTTTCAATTCTGGAATGGCGACAGCGGATTATTGATTGCTACTCATACGATGGGACAATCAATAATATGTCTCGAAGCACATGTGTTCTGGGCGTGCCACGGCTGAACAGAGTGGCAGATGTTTATGGTGCTGACTTTGTTGTCGCTCCACGAAATAGTTTTGGTGCGATACCCGACGCACCAGAGGCGATATATCAAAATTCACACTATGCAGTGATGAAGTTGCCCATCGAAAATCAACGTGTAGACGACAGGAGTCCAGGTGGTTTTACCAAGTAATACCAAGCCTTTGGCATTGCAGTTCAAGGGCTTTTGCAAAAGCAGGGAGCGGGTAGTCCACTTTTTTTGCCGTGGCCCAAAAGTACGTTGAGTCAACAATTTTCGCCGGTAGTTTCCCACTGCGGGCAGCGTTTGCAACTCGTTCACAATACTGTACTTCTTCAGGTCTTGTCGCACGCAGGCCGGTGACGAGCCGGTCTTTCAATGATATTTCTTCATTTTTTCGAGAAACATCGGCATGGGTGAGGCTTGTCAGGAGAGTCGTCAGAAATGCCAAAGTAATAAGGATGGCCAACTTACTTGATGACATCACAAGATGCTCCTTTGGTACGTGTGTTTTTTATTCAAAAATTTGTCATGAACTGTGCAGTGTCTACAGGTGCTGCTTTTCATTCAAATCGGGCAACGGCATATGACTTCTTTCCGGATCGCAACACGATAGCTGTTCGTCCAGACAAGTCTGCAGTTTTAATGTGATAAGTCGAATCAGATACCCTTATGTTGTTGATGTATGCTCCGCCTTGTTCAATTGTGCGACGAGCTGCTGATCGACTTGCTGCGAGTTTCGTGGCTGCCATCACTTCTACAAGAGAGAGTCCATCACCAGAGAGTGCCATTAATGAGAATTTATGGCTTGGAACGTCAGCGAAAATATCAGTCAACGCATCGTCTGTGAGATTGTCAATTGCCGCGCCAAAAAAGGCGGCAGTAGCTTGCTGTGCAGAATGGAGGCCATCAGAGCTATGGACAAGTTGAGTTAGTTCTTCTGCCAGCCGTCGCTGGATCGTTCTAGCGGCGGGATTCGTCTCTTGCTCTTTTATAAGCGATTCACATTCCTCTAGTGGCAGTTCGGTAAGCCGGTATAAGCATGTCTTGGCATCAGTGTCGCTCAGATTCATCCAGTACTGATAAAAACGATATGGACTCGTTCGTGATGGGTCCAGCCACACCGCACCACTTGCAGTTTTTCCCATTTTTGACCCATCCGCCTTGGTCAAAAGTGGGCAGGTAATTCCGTGAAGATTGTGGCCGCGTAATCGTCGTCCAAGTTCGATACCTGCTGTGATGTTGCCCCATTGGTCACTTCCTCCAATTTGGACGCAACAGTTGTATTCGTCTGCGAGGTGGACAAAGTCCCATGCCTGCAGGAGCATGTAACTAAATTCGGTGTATGACAGACCACCTTCACGATCGAGGCGACTTTTTACTGAATCCTTGCCGAGCATTTGGGAAAGTGGAACATGCTTGCCAACATCACGAAGGAATTCAAGATAGCCAACCCCCCGCATCCAATCAGCATTGTTGACAATGTGAACAGTCTGGTTGGTTGATTCAAGGAGGTCCTTTATTTGGTTTCCGACTGCTGTAATATTTGCCGCTAGTGTCTCATGTGAGAGAAGATTTCTTTCTTCGCTTCGCCCACTTGGATCACCAATCATTCCGGTGGCACCACCAATGAGCGCAATAGGTTCGTGTCCCGCGCGAGCGACTCGTCGGAGAAGAATAATGGCGACAAGATGTCCAACGTGAAGACTGTCTGCAGTCGGGTCAAAACCGGCGTATATGCGCCGTCCGGGTGTAGCCAGCCATTCGTGCAGACTGTTGTTATCTGTCGTCTGGTGTACCAATCCGCGTTCAGTGAATTCAGTAATGAGGTTTTTGGACATAGGCATTGATCACTAACGGTTGAATTACCTCCAGATGTCATTTCCAGAAAAGGGATGAGCGTGGTTATTTAGGCCTGGCTTTGGTAATACTTTAAGAATCTGTTCAGCGAGCCGAATATCTTCTTTTGTTGTGATTTTTAGATTCATTGGGGAGCTGCTTACAAGCGTTACGGTATGTCCTGCGGCCTCGACCATTTGAGATTCGTCTGTCGCCGTTCGCTCTGTGTCTTTTTCAAAGACTTCGCGAAGCAGGGTACGCCTGAAGACTTGTGGCGTCTGTGCCTCCCAGAGATTTGTCCTGTCAACCGTATCCGCGATGCACCGCTGCTCATTTGCACGTTTGAGCGTACTGACAACGGGGGTTGCCAAGATAGCAGCTCCTGTCTTAGTTGCTGCTTTGAATACACTATCGATCCATTGGGTTGTGAGACAGGGTCGCGCGGCGTCATGAATCGCGACAAATTCAATTTCTTCCTGCAACGCAGCCAAACCATTGAAAACAGAGTCTGATCTGTGTGTTCCACCCTCGGCAACTTTAATACCCAAAAATGCGATATCAGCACCGAATTTCTCCAAGAAGTACTCGCGGTCTTCTGGTGCGATGACGATGACAACCTGTTTCACATCATCATGGTCAAGGAATTTTTCTGCGGCTTGCAACCAGACAGAACGTCCAGCCAGTGGAGCGAAGGGCTTTTTGTAATTTGAATCATTGAATCGGCTGCTTCTTCCAGCTGCTACAAGAACTACTCCAAAGCTAGCCATTCGAAGATCTCATTATTGATTAGAGTGCTGTTGTAAATTTCCGGTGCTTGCTGAAAGGGCTGCTAGCTAAAACGGCGCTTCTGAGTAAATCATTCGATGGGGGAGGCAGTCGTCACGGCAGATTGATCTAGGACTCTGACCAGTTAACGGTTTGTCACAGTCCATAGCATTGCGTTGGGTACGCTAATTACATC
>NZNR01000110.1 GCA_002694955.1 Planctomycetaceae bacterium | reverse complement strand
CCAAGGTCCTCATCATTAAGATTAATTATGTCGTTACGAGCAATATATTGCGGGTCTTCAAATATTTGTGCGATATTATAGACAGGCCCCACAGCCGCCTCTACTTTCTCAAATTTTTCTAACACATCATTCAAATTGTGCTGCGAAATCCAATCAGCAACAACACCGTCGACCTCATCAATAAACTCTACCCTGCCCGCGGGTGTCTCGAAACGCGGATCATTCGCTACATCCTCTCCACCGCAAAGTGTGAGAACCCTTCTTACGATTGATGGTGAATTCGTTGATATTGCGACCCAATGTTTGTCTAATGTTTGATATGTATTACGTGGTGCATTGTTCAGCGAACGGTTACCCATACGCTCTGGGATTATACCCANTTGATCATATGCCATCGGTTGTGGGCCAAGTAACTGAAAAATCGGCTCGTATATACTTAAATCGATAAACTGTCCGTTTCCTCCCTGCACATCCCTGTAGTACAGAGCAAACATTGTCGCAAATGTTCCATATGATGCTGCTATTCCATCGGCAAGTCCAAAATTTGGAAGTGTCGGCGGGCCATTTTTTTCTCCTGTAACGTTTGAAAACCCACTGAAGGCTTCTGCAATTGTTCCAAAACCTGGGCGCATTTTATAGGGACCAGTCTGACCGAAACCAGTTACTCGTACCATCACAAGCCTAGGATTTATAACTTTTAATGTATCCCAACCTAGTCCCCATTTCTCCATTGTCGACGTCCGAAAATTCTCGATTAGCACGTCCGTCGTTTTTATCAGTTTTTTTAAAAGCTCGGCGCCTTCGGTCGTAGAAAAGTTCATCGTAATACANCGTTTGTTTCGATTAGCCATTTTAAACCAAAGACCAACGCCATCTTTTTGATGACCCGTTTCCCGCAAAACGTCACCACGTGGGTGCTCTATTTTAATTACATCTGCCCCAAAATCCCCGAGCAACATTCCGATAGTNGGGCCTGCTATCACTGTGGAAGCATCTAATACTCGAATACCTTCAAGGGCGCTTTTTTTGCTCATTTTCTTTCCCTTATGTAATGATTATTCCAATGAAATACAGGTTAGGGCAGAACCAATCTCTTAAATGGCTAAAGTGTTTTTANCTTGAATGCAAAGCAGCTTTATTCTAGGAACTTTCGTGCCTCAAATTTTTATTGAGGAGACTAGTAGGAGAAACTCTGAATCGTTTTTGTATAACGTTCGCTTTCTTAAAAATTCATTTAATTATTCTCATAGTATCAGAAGGCGAACAGCCCTAGAGGTCTCTCCAACAAAGTAAAAACAGTAAAACACTATCCGGTCCATTGGCGACCTTCAAGACTGTAACTCTTCTCTAACCAATTGTGCACCGTCACACATAGCTTTTAACTTCCCAAAAGCAGTTTTACGGCTCATGTACTTCATTCCGCAATCGGGAGCTACAATAACTCGCTCTGGTTCTACATTATCGAATGACCGCTTTATCCTTTCAGCCACTAATTCAGGTGTTTCTACATCTTCACTACTGAGATCTAAAACGCCGAGAATAATTTTTTTGCTCGGTAAAAACTTTAAAATCTCTAGATCTAATNNCGACTGACCTGTCTCTATCGAGACTTGCTTGGCCGAGCATTCCTCGAGTTCAGGCAAAAATGAGTAGCCTTCCGGTCTTTCATGAACAATATGGGCGTAACCAAAACAAATATGTATCGCGGTGTCACCTTGAACACCATTTAGGGCGGCATTAATTGCTTTAACGGCATACTTCTTTGCTATGTTTGGCCTTGCTTGCATATAAGGTTCATCTAACTGAACAACATCGGCTCCTGCGGCAAATAAATCTTTAATCTCATCGTTCACCGCATTCGCATAATCCATCNCCGCAGCTTCATCTGTTTGATAAAAATCATTTTGGGCTTGTTGTGTCATCGTAAAGGGGCCTGGTAATGTTATTTTTATTTGTCTATCTGTATTAGCCCGTAAAAATTTAACGTCCTCTACTTCAATAGGCCTTTTTCTCCGTATTGGTCCAATTATTCTTGGAACGGGATTTGGATGGCCAGTCCTATCAATTGCAGTTCCAGGGTTATCAATATCAATGCCGTCTAAAGCGGTGGCCATGTGATTTGAATAACTTTCACGCCGAATCTCACCATCGCTGATGATGTCAACACCAGCTCGCTCCATATCTCGAATCGCTAAAACTGTTGCATCATCCTTAGCAATTTCAAGAAAGTCTTGATCAACTTTCCATAATTCTTTCGCTCGCACCCTTGGTGGCAGACGCCCTTTAAGTCCCTCACGGTCAATTAACCAATCAGGCTGAACGTAACTTCCGACAACTGTGGTGGGTAATAATTTATTCGTCATTTTAGAGATCTCCTTCTTTAGTACTTTTGGCGGGACGCCAGGGCGCACAATCTAGGTTCAAATGCCTCAGTTTGTATATCTCAAAAAACTTACACTTATTCAATTATTTTTACACAAATAATACTATTGAATTTGGAGCATATTCTACTAATGTAATGTTTTGTAATACTGTCATCTAAATAATTTAGGAAACCGAGAAATCATGGACAAAAAATTATCGATATTCCTTGCATCACTTTTATTAATAGCTTTGGGTGGTTGTTCAATGAACATGGCAGCGGAATATACTCAACCAATGATGGATATTGTGCGCGATCAATCTAACAGTTTAATGCAATTTTTTAAAGATTAAACGGACCTAAAGAAGCACTTTGCAAACAACTCCCAACAATCGCCCAGCTTAAATTAATATTGGTTCGAAACATCAATTCAGATAGTTACGGCAATGTTTTAAAGTCGGTTNACTTCCTCAACTATTCTATCTTACGGCAAGCGTTTTGNTTAGCCNTCCTAGGAATATCTGAGAAAAATAGCAGAAAATCTGTANCAAACTATCTNAAATTATTTTGGAATCTGGCGTNNGTTTAGTTGNGCGCATCCAATTTTTAAAGCTAATTTTTATCCTTGGCGCATCGGAATCCAATATAGACGGCAGACATGCCCCTAGGTTTTGAGGCCACATAATTAACTTTCATCTGCTCTTTTCCATACCACCAAGACCCACCGCGGGTACCTTTTGATGCTGTTGACTTAGTGTCGACCCACTCCCAGACATTTGCGCCCATATCATAGAGGCCATTTACACCGGCTTTTGTAACTGCGACGCGCTCATGCCCATAACCACGCGTTAAATATTTCGAGAAGTCAATTGTTGGAGAATAACCGCAATCACTTAAACAGTTTGCTCCGTTTGGTTTATCACCAACCGGAAAAGTATATGTGCGTCCTGCTTGGAAAGGAACAGAAGGAGAATTCCTTTGTTCGGTATAAGCCGCAGATATCCATTCTGCATCGGTAGGTAATCTTTTACCGGCCCATTTACAATATTGCGAGGCTTCATCATATGTTACATGCACGGCCGGCTCATCTAGAGAACCCTCTTCTCCATAAGGTGAATTCCAAAACCAGCCTTTTTTGCGTTCCCACCCATTTTGATAAACAAGACCACCACCTTTTTTTTCTGCTTTTGTTACAATATTTGTATCCGCTTTAAAGCGAGCAAATTGTGCTATTGTAACTTCAGTTTTATCGATGAAAAATGAGCTAAATTCGACCATTTCCCTTGACCGAAGTTCCTGGCTCGCGCCAAAAATATATATCCCCAAGGAGAAAATTATAGCTAGCGGGAAATGAAACGTTTTGATCATAGTGATTTAGTAAAAACCAATAAAATAATAAAAGAAGCAAGCAACAACTTTTAACGGTAAAGCGGCTCCATTGTTTACCAGCCTTCGCTAAGTAATAAGATCGTTATACAAAAAACAAATAATATATCAAATTCACCCGAAGGATTATTGACCCCGTAATGCTGCTAGATAGGTCACATCCATCAATGATCCAACTTTTTCCGAGTGCTTAGTGTTAGCATCGACGCTACAAATATCGCCGGGTCCAAAGGTTGTCTCCTTACCATCCTGCCCAATCGTTATATGGCCAGCGACGACAAACAACCTCGCGTCAAAGGGATGTGTATGGTCTTGGTTGACAGTACCAGCAGCCATAGATTTTTCGCTTACCTTAAAACCATCTTTTTCCATCTGTTCTTTAAATTCAATCTTATCCATCTATTCCCTCTCCGAGTATTTATGTTTTGATACTATGATTTTAATCTAGATAACTTCATTAATAAATACTTGTGTATCGCTCTAAAAACGGATCGCTAAAAGTCTCAAAAGCTCATTTAACCTGATCGACGACACAGTTACCGCCATCAATACAAAAGAACTATTAGAAATGAGTTAGGACCGCATTCCTAGTGCTGATCTTTTAAATGCCTGACCAACAGACCGTTGTCGTATTTTATTACATGTTTTTAAGGAGTGCAGTCTTGCCCAATGTCCTGATTGCGAGATAGAGTAAGGAAGCATTAAATGAATTTTGGAGGCAGAAATGGTAATTACCGGCCGTTGTTATTGCGGAGAAATAAGCTACGAATCAGCAGGCGAAATTCAGAACTCAATTCAATGCCATTGCCGGGAATGTCAATACATAACTGGAGGCAGCCCAAATCTTATTGTTATTGTTCCGGAAGAAGGTTTCCACTTGACAAAAGGCACTCCAAGTGAATTTTCCCGTGAAGATTTAGAAACTCCCGTTAAACGTTTTTTTTGCCATAAATGCGGTACTGCTTTGGGGACGAAGTCTCCAGCCAGGCCAGGGTCGATGATAATTAAAGTTGGAACCCTTGATGATCCTTCTATTTTTAAAGCCCAAGCTGCAATTTTTACAATAGATAAACAAGAATACCATCATATTGAGGAAGGCTTACCCGCTTTTGAAAAAAGGCCGTAGCTTCGGAACTATTTCCAGACGTAATTTAAAAAGTATGACGAAAGTTTTTGCGTTTACGTGCGGACTAACGCTTTCATCACGCCGTATTTGTAATGGCGCACGCTTATTTAAACTTGTCTCACTCAAACTAGCGCTTTGACCTCTGTTCTTTTGGAGCAATTTATGAAATTCATTAAAATTATTTCGGTAAGTTTAGCATTTAGTGCTTTGATCTCTATGAGCAAGGCGGACGCATTCGACTTTAAAAATTTCCCATACTACAAAACCAATTTTGCTGAATGGGCACAAGTGGCAGGTTGTGTTTTACGGCTTGATTTTTATAAAAACATAGCTCTTGATAAAAGTTCAGGTAATACACTTTACCCTGCTAACGCACTGGAAACTATAATTAAAAAAGAATTAGGTGATACCGGGGACGCCTTTGTGTATCTCTATGACATGGGATACAATAATCAATTTTTAAATGATTATGGGAAGGGAATAATATCCGGCGATCAATGGAAGAATGCTATTTTTGACCTAGCCGAAAAAGAGATAGAACAAGGTATAGCGTGGTTGCAAGCCGCAATATGTGTGAATATTTTGACGCAGCATAAAATTCTATAAACTAAAATTTCTCAAATTTGTTTTTCCCGGAAAACCCTAGAACAATCGCAAAAGCTTCATCATTAATTTAGAAAAATGAATAATTTTAATAATAAGGAACCTTAAATGGAAAATATTGTGGGAACATGGGCATTAATAAAGACAAAAGCTGTTGATGCTAATGGAACGCCAACCAAAACCGCTCCATTTGGAGGAACAGACTTTATTGGCAGAGTTGTCTTTACAAAAGAAGGCCGTATGTCGGCAGCCATAACCGATGCTCGCGGAAAAATACCGGAGGAAGAAAGCAGAGAATATTCCTGTTATGCGGGCGCCTATACCCTTAAAGACTCTACGCTCATCACAAAAGTAGACGCTTGCTCAGATCCAGCAAGAATGGGCACCGAACAAGTGAGGACGGTTTCATTCGAAGACGGCATTATGGTGCTACAACCCCCCCTGCGCTCCTATGGCAATAAACCTGCTGAGCTCCGTACACTATGGTGGAAAAAAATCTCCGACATTTGATTCTTTTTCGGTTACTTAGTTTGGTTGATTTATGCCCATAAAGAAAGTTATGAAACCAAATACCAGCTTAGCTACGCTGCTGCATTTTCAATTAACTTTGCATTGATAAAACTATCCGGCTTGGATGATAAGCGCTCATTTATAAGAGAAAGAGCGATATTTTTTTCTCCAGCACGAATTGCAGCGACGGCGGTCGTCAGCTCAATAATGTCACGCTGGGCAATGCTGCCGCCCATTCTCCAAAGAGAGCCTTGAACAGGTAGCAGACCTTCAAGCGCTTCTTTAAAATCCTCATTCACAAACTTATTCATTGCCTCAACAATTGGCTGAGCAACCTCTCTGTACGCCGGAGCTAATTCATTATCTGTATTTGCTTTGCTTTTAATATTGTTGAGGACTGATTGATATGCAAAATGGTCATTTGCCCTCAAAGCAGCCATTGCTGCATGAATTTCATTAAAGGGACTAGACATACCTGCTAGCTGTTCTTGCCAAAGTGGAAGCAAATCCTGCCAACGTCTCCCGGCTTTCAAACCAAGTATTTCTAACCGCCAAAGTAACGCTGTAGGGTTACAAAGTTGGGTCGCTACCGGTCGCATGACTGGAAGGATTTCTTCATCATAAATTAATAACGCCTCTTCTAGATTACCGAGTTCAAGAAAAAATAGGGCTTTATGCCACCAAATGTGAACGCGATTATTGCATTTACTTCCATTCCACAATGCCTCACGACTATCCATCCATTTCAATCCATCCGCCGGGCGACCCGTCATTTCTAGAACGTGACTTACGGCATGATGTGGCCAGTAACCGTAGGGCTCTAACTCGGCCGCCTCGCGACTGATATCTTCCGCACGAGAGAAATCACCCAACTCCTCTAGGCCGAAGCCATAAAAGGAGAGCATAATTCCATAATCTGGATCCTCTTTAGACCAGAAAGGCAGAGCCCTCGCCGCCCTCCCCGCTTCCCGGTGAAATCGCCCTTGATAGCCATCTAAACGCAGGGCGCATTGATGACCTATTAAATCATGAGGATCCTCCATAAGAAATCTATCTAACACTGACACGGCAGAAGGCCATTGATTGTTTATCGCTAGTTCAAGTGCTCGGTAATGGGCATTATCTTGGTAACTCAACGTTCGAGTTGCTACATCTGCAAGAATCTGTTTTGCTTTTTCAAACGACGACGCGTCATTACTTAGCACTAAAAGCCAAGCCTTGAGCAACACGGCCATATTCTTTTTTGGATCATCTTCTAAAACTCGTTCCAGATCTGTTGACGGATCCCCGTAATTAAGCGTGAAGGCCCGAATTGCATTTCTAAAATGATCACTGACGTCAAGCATTGTATTTAATTTCCATTTTATGAATTTTACCTACTGATTTTTCAAACAAAAAAGTATTAGGCTAACAAAGGTAATGAAAGACCGTTTTGGAGCACCATAAATGGAAAAACTGCGAAACATCACCACTTAAGCTAAATTTAAATAAACCTCCCCGATAAACCAACTCAGTTGGCCAATAAACTCACTTATTCTCTTCCTGTAATAGCATTTAACTTCAAGCGTGCATTCCAAACGATCACGCATTCAGGGCAACGTTGTGTCGCTGGTCTTCGAGCTCTGTAAGCTGGATGTTTTCTACAACCCCCCGCCAATATTTTAAGAAGCGATAGCATTTCATTTAATTTATCTGCCATAAACACACCTGAAAATGAAGTTAAATTGGGTTAAGAATGACTTCTACTATTCTATTATGAATTTAATAATCTATACAAATTACAGTCTTACTGAAAAAATTATCAGAACAAAAAATGATGTCGGCAAAAGTTCTTAACGCAACTTTGGCCAGAGACCTAGGCCGTTCTTTCGTGCATTAGCCTCTGCTTCTTTATATTTTGTATCGCTTACATTAGATACCGCCCAACCGGCGGCGATAACAGATACTGAAAGGTCGCGCCCTTTTAAAAAACATTTTATTTCAGTTGCGGTGATCAACCCACAATTTAATATATCGCCATTAATTTTTTCCAAAAGAAATCTCCTCGCGGCAGCACCGCAAAGCCACGGCAGTGCCCCTTTTTTACACTTTTGATTTGATGTTGGGCCTCGAATGCCAAACAGCTTATAAGCGTTCCCATCTAGCGAAAGCGTGCTACCGTCCAACACCTTAAAAACTCCAATTAGTTGCTTCGACCTTTCTTTAGTGCCCTTCGCAAACAGTTCCCCACCAAAGATCGAACCGCTCAAAAAAATGAAAATTGCTAGCAGAAATTTGATGAAACGATAACGCACGACTTCTTCTTTCTTCATTTTAACTTTTTAAAATTCCTTCTCCTCCGATCAAAAAAGAAAACCTTTACTAAATCAAGTGGTTTAAATGCCAAACTGCTCGGTGTTCTAATCTCAAACACTCAACATTCTTGCTTAAAGCTGATTGACCGCGCTACCCAAATAAAATCATGTTATTAACCTCAATATGACGAGGAGGAATTGATGACAAAAGTTGCTGAAAACGCTGCGATTGAAGTAATGGAAAACCATATCGATGCTTTGAATAACTTAGATGAAGAAAGACTGATAAAAACGTTACATTTTCCACATTACCGACTGGCTGGCACAAGATTAACCTGCTGGCATACATCAGAGAGATACCTTGCCGACTTTCGTGAGCGGGCTGGTGATAGATGGGCCAGCTCGAGATGGAATAAATTGGATGTTCAGCGATCCAGTAACGAAAAGGTTCATCTATTAGTAGAAGTAATTCGTTTGGATAACTATGACAAAGTGATTACGTCCTTTGAATCATTATGGGTTATAACGCAACAGGAACAAAAATGGGCCGCTCTATTTAGATCAAGTTTTGCTGAATCTTAGTCCTATAGCACTTCTGGACAGCGTTAGATCAAAACTTTCATATATGGAAGAGTATTATTTAGATCAGTTTTTTAAATAAGATCCTGTTGCAAACTATATTTCTCAAACAACATTGGCATTTAGCTGTTGTGGAGTGGGAATAGTATTTTTAAAGGATGGCCTATCTCCATGGAAATCAGAAAAAGAAGCCAACCGAGGAAATTTTTCCCGTATTCTCAATTCTTCGAAACGCATAGAGAGATATTCAACCGTCGCTACAATAGCTATGTCCGCTATTGTAAAGGAAGCGCCTACACAAAATCCGCTTTCCGGAATAATAGTTTCTAACTCTGTTAACCCACCTTCAATTTTATGAAATTGACGACCTTCCCACGATGTACTTCTTTTGTTTTTTTCTCGCATGCGTTCAATGAAAAGCAAAACAAAAGCTTCGCAAATTCCATCGCAAATAACCTGTAGGTATTTTGCTTCCAACGTTTCCTCTTTCCCCACTGGCAAGAGAGATGGTTTAGGAAATTTTGCTTCTAGCCATTCTAATATGTAGCTTGACTCATAGATCGGTTTTTGACCATCAATTATTAAAATAGGGATTTTTCCAAGAGGGTTATGAATTTGGACCTTTGCTGCAGAGTTCCATGGGTTAACTGTTATCAATTCAAATGGTATACTCTTCTCTAGTAAGGCTACCCTAACTTTTCGGGCGAAAGGGCTGGGGGCAGCACTAATGAGCTTGAACATCTACTCCACCCAGAGTTTACTTAAAAACTTTTTCATCAAAGGTCATTAAGTTAAGTAAAAAAACCTTCAGTCCATACATTTAATTTAGTCTGTACGCTTTATCAAATGATAACCAAATGCTGTTTCCACGACATCGCTTGTTGCATCTACTTCAAGCGCAAACGCAGCACTCTCAAATTCTGGAACCATTGCACCACGACCAAACATTCCCA